>DASTYH010000328.1:0-9698 GCA_035765075.1 Gemmatimonadales bacterium | reverse complement strand
GCGCGGCGGATGCCGCGATCCTTTCGCCGGACGAGGCATCGCTTCTGCGGCGCGGGGCGCAGGCGCTGGTGGGCCGTTATCGCCAGGACCTGGGGATTTCCGGCGCCGGTCGGCTCAATGCGCGCCGAGCCTACGCGGAAGGGGAGCTCGAACTGTGGTTCGCCCTCTCCGCGTTCACCGATAACGCGTCGCTCTATGAACAGCTCGTCCGGGTTTCCGGCAATGTCGAGGGCTCGGCGCTGGCCGGCAGGGCGCTGATCAGCGGAGCCAGGCGCGTCGATGCCGCGCTCGATCGGGCACAGCCCCCCGGGCGGATACGGAACGCGTGGTCGTCCATCCGCGCGCAACTTGCCGAGCTGGATTCGACATACAGGTAGCGCGGCTCGATCCGGCGAAATGCCCGGTGCGCCAGCACCGGGCATTCCGTCAGGGATCCGGACTTCCGCAATCGCGCAGCCGGCATTTCACCTGCTCGAGCCCGGGAGCGGGCTGTTCCATGCCGCGCCCGCTGCCACCGTCGCTCAAATTGCGCGGCGATGCCGGCTCGCCAGCGCCGCTGCCACGCGCTCCAGCAACCCGGCGGGCGTGAATGGCTTCGGCACCAGCTCTACGTCCGCGGCAATCCCGCGGCGAACGAGCTCCTCCACCGAGAAGCCGGACAAGAAGAGAATCCCGAGTGCCGGCCACCGCTCTCTCAGGCGTCGTGCGAGCTCGGCACCGCCGAAATCCGGCATTGAGAGATCGGTGAGCACGAGGTCGGGCGGTCCGTGCCGGTTCATCAGCTCGAGTGCCTCGGGTCCGCTGGCGGCTTCGAGCACGCGGAAACCGCCACGTTCCAGCGCTCGTGCAGCGATCGTCCGCACGGCCGCCTCGTCATCCACGACGAGCACGGTCGCACCGGTGTGCGTCGGCGCCTCGCCGATGCGCGGTGCAGAACGTCGTCATCGATCCATTCTGCCAGGGGGGGCGAACCGCACCCGCTGCGAAGGGGGCAGTCGCATTCGTTGCTGCGGGCACTGGAGGGCCGGCTGGAACCTGCAATGTGCTTCCGCTCGGGTCGAGCGGCAATCCCGGAGCAGGAAGCGGCCCGGCCACCGAGGAAGGCGATTAGCGAGCCTTCACACTGGCAATCCCCGGTCCTGCACGGCACATTCCGACACTCTTCCCACCCGCACGGTCTCTCGTTTGGCTGTCACCTCACCGTCCGACCGGAGGGAAGGGACGCCGTCTTCCATGATTGATCCAGTCGAGAGCCTTCGGACCGACCTGGCCGACCGATATCGCATCGAGCGCGAGCTCGGGCGTGGCGGCATGGCCACGGTCTATCTCGCGGAGGATCTCAAGCATCACCGGCCCGTCGCAGTGAAGGTGCTGCGCCCCGAGCTGACCGCCGCACTGGGGCCCGAGCGGTTCCTGCAGGAGATCGACGTCGCGGCCCACCTCCAGCATCCCCACATACTGCCGCTCTTCGATTCGGGCCGGCTCGACAGCGGGCTCCTCTACTACGTCATGCCCTACGTCGAGGGCGAATCCCTGCGCGGGCGGATTTCGAGGGAGAAGCAGCTTCCGCTCGACGATGCGCTCCGCCTCACGGTCGAGGTGGCGGGCGCGCTGGACGCCG
The DNA here is from genome assembly GCA_035765075.1 of Gemmatimonadales bacterium. Taxonomy (GTDB): domain Bacteria; phylum Gemmatimonadota; class Gemmatimonadetes; order Gemmatimonadales; family GWC2-71-9; genus CAMLLJ01. The sequence goes on along the minus strand of DASTYH010000328.1, from coordinate 8,077 downwards.
CGCACGCCCGCGGCATCATCCACCGCGACGTCAAGCCGGAGAACATCCTGCTGCAGGGGGGCCACGCTGTCATCGCCGACTTCGGCATCGCCCGGGCGGTCAGCGCGGCCGGCGGGGACAGGCTGACGGAGACCGGGATCGCGCTTGGAACGCCCACCTACATGAGTCCGGAACAGTCCGCCGGCAGCGAGGTGGATGCGCGGGCCGACGTCTACGCCCTCGGCTGCGTGCTGTACGAGATGCTCACGGGCTCGCCCCCGTTCACCGGCGCGACCGCGCAGGCGATCCTGGCGCGCCACTCGATCGAGGCCGTGCCGAGCGTCCGGACCGTCAGGACCTCGGTGCCGGAGGCGGTGGAGCGAGTCGTCTTCCGGTCGCTCGCCAAGGTGCCGGCGGACCGGTACGCCACCGCTCGGCAATTCGCCGATGAGCTCTCCCGGGCAGCGGCCGGGCGCGGGAGCCCACCTCCGCCACGCCGTCGCAAGTTTCAGATCGGCGTCCTGCTCCTCGCCGTCGTCACGGCGACCGTCTGGTGGACCGCCCGCGAGCGGAGTGGTGGCGGCGGGCCCGAGCCCGCCGCCGGAGAGGGGGCCAGGCCCCGGGTGGCGATCCGGCCCTTCGCGAATCTCTCCGCCGACACGGCAAACGAGTACCTCGCGCAAGGGGTGAGCGAGGAGATCGCCTCCAGGCTGAGCGACTTCCCCGAGCTCCGGATCGCGAGCCGCAGCTCGGTCCAGCGCCTGGAACGGGCGGACGCCGGCGACCTGCTGGACGAGGCCCGTCGCTCCGGTTTCGGCCACCTCGTCGAAGGGAGCGTGCGCAGGGCGGGCGAGAACATCCGGGTGTCGGTCCGGCTCGTGGGCACAGCCGACGGCTCGCGCCGCTGGAGCCGGAGCTACGACCGGGCGGCCACCGACCTGCTGGCGCTGCAGGACGAGATCGCGCTCGACGTCGCGGAGGCTGTGGCCGGCGAGCTCGTCCCGCGCGGCGCCCTTCCCACAGCGGGCCGAAGCACCAACCCGGCCGCGCACGACCAGCTGCTTCGCGGCAACTACCACATGGCGCAGCGGAATCCCCGTGGCCTCGCCAGAGCGGTTGAGGCCTATGCGGAGGCTACCCGGCTGGATTCCAGCTCCGGCCTGGCGTTCGCCAAGCTGGCCCTGGTTCACGTGCTCTTTCTCGATTGGGGCTGGACGTACGAAGAACTGCCCGCGGAGAGTCTGTTGTCCCGCGGATGGCTGGCGGCGGAACGCGCCGTCCAGCTGGCCCCGAGCCTCCCGGAGGCGTGGCTGGTCACCGGCTCCCTGCTGAGATACCGCAACCCGCGCACGTTCGAGGGCGTGCGCGAGGCGCTGCAGCGCGCGGTGGACCTCGACCCCCGCGATGCGGAGGCCTACCACGAGTTCGGGATGCACCTGCGGCTGGTCGGCAGGGATTCCGCTGCGGAGATCCAGTTCCGGCGAGCCGTGGAGATCGAGCCCGATCGGCCCATGAGCCTGGTCCATCTCGGATGGATCGGCATGACGCAGCAGCGGTACGACGACGCGCGCCGATGGCTGGACAGCGCAGTCGCGGTCAATCCCGGATTCTTCCAGGCCTATGCTGAGCGCGCGCAGCTCCGACTGGCGGTGGGCGACACCGGTGGTGCCCGCAGTGACGCGGAGACCGCAATGCGCCTGCGGCCGGCGACCGATCCGATGGCCGGCGAGGACGTCCTCCTCGCCCTGGACCTCCGGAGCGGGGACTCGGCGGCCGCACGGGCACGGATCTCCCGGCTGCGTCCGGAGGCGCCGGCGACGACCGACGTCGGTGTCCACCAGGCTGCCGGGTGGGCGGCGCTTCTCGTGGCGGCAGGCGAGCTCCGGGAAGCGATGTCGTTCCTGGAGAGGACTCGAGCCGACCCGCCCCACCTGCGGATGCACCTCGTGGAGCCCAGATTCGCCCCGCTCAGGAGGGAATCGGGTTTCCGGGGGCTTCTGGACCGGTTACGCGTTCGGGAGGCGGGATGAGCAGGGGGCGCGGGATCGTCAGGGGAAGGGATCCGGGCCTTCGCGGCTGCGCACGACCGGAGCCGCGCCCGAGTCAGTTGGGGGCGGGCCAGGGGTGCGTCGGTGCCGCCGGCGCGAGGGCGACAGCCGAGACCGGAGTGGGGAGTGCGAGCCGCTCGACCATCAATTCGCGGTATCGGGGATCCTGCCGCAGCCCTTCGAACCGCGCGTCCCATCCCAGATGCACGAGGAAGGTCGACCGCTCATCCGCGGCGCGACGAAGCCACTTGAAGGACTCGTCCTCATCGCGCAGACCCGCATAGACGGTCGCTATATCGTACGACGAGACGTACTCATGCTCATGCCGCGCCAGCAGCTCGCGGAGGATGCGCCGCGCTTCGGCGACGTGCCCGCTCGCGGCGAGACCGTGCCCCAGCGCCGCGGCCGCGAACGCGCTCGGGGAGAGTCGAGCCGCCTCGCGCAGCGCCAGGATGGCAGAGTCGGGCTTTGCCTCTCCCTTGTACGCCCAGCCGCGGACGACCTGCGCCCAGAAATCGGGCATCATGCTATTCGCTTCGGACGCGTACGCATGCGCCCGCGCGTACTGCCGGTCGAAGAGGCTGTGCCACCCCATGCACGAGAGCAGCATCGGATTCGCCGGGTCGAGCGACACGGCCTCCTCGGTCTGCTCCAGCGACTCCTGCCGGCGGCCGAGCGCAAGCAGGAAATGCGCGTAGTCGTGGCGGATCTGGGCGTCGTTCGGGCTGAGCTCGAGTGCTCGCCGGAAGGACTGCTCGGCGGCCGACCAGTTCCATTCGTGCAGCATCTTCACCAGCGCCATCTGCGCATGCGCCTCAGCGAGGAGCGAGTCCCGTTCCAGCGCCATGCCGGCGGCGAACTGCATCCTGCCCAGCGCGACGCCCGGCGCCATGTCGCCGAAGAAGGCGCTGAAATAGTAGGCGCGCGCCATGCCGGCGTACGCGGGTGCGAAGCCACCGTCGAGCGCTACCGATTTCTCGAAGGCGGCAATCGCGTCCGCGAGCCTCCAATGTGCCTGGTAGTAGACCGCCTTCAGATACGCATCGTGCGCCGCGGGATTGGCCCGCCGCGGCGCGGAGGGCGCGGCGGCGGGGCTGTGTCTGCCGCCCAGAATACCCGCCACCGCGGCTGACAGTTCCTGCTGGAGGCTGAACAGGTCGCGCAGGTGCCGCACGTATGCGCCGGTCCAGAGGCGGCGTCCGGTGGACGGGTCCACCAGTGCGGCGGAGATCCGGACGCTGTCCGTTTCCCGGGCGAGGGTCGCCTGCATCACGACGTCGGCCTTCAGCTCGCGCGCGACCTCCGCAAGCGATTTTGCCGGGCCCATCGAACCCATGGGGGATTTGCCGCCTCCCGCGTTGCCGGAGGCCATGGTCGCCGGAGGCACCGCACCTTCGTCCATGTATGCCATACCCCCCGGCATGCTGCCCGACATGCCGCCGCCGGCCCCGGCATAGCGCATCACCGACGCCCGGGAAATGACGCGCAGCTCATTGGTCCGGGTCAATTCGCCGATGATGGCATCGGTCAGCCCCTCCGCCAGGTGGGCGTAGTCGCCGCCTGGTGAGACGTCCGCGATCGGCAGCACCGCCAGCGTCCGCATCGGGGAGCCGGGCGGGGCGCCGCGGTCACCCGATCGAGGATTCACGAAACGCACGGCGCCCGCTACCAGCGCGATGAGAACGAGCGCGCCGAGGGTGGCACGTTTCGTCACGTACCGGAGTGGTGAAGCGGGGCGCCGGGTGCGCGTGTCCTTCGGCGCGAGCACCGGCGCCTCGCTCGCGCCCGACGCGCAGGCCGCGAGCGCCTCCCGGAACTCTCCTGCAGTGCGGAAGCGGTCAGCTGCCACGTTCGCCAGCGCCTTGTCGAGGGCCCGCTCGACAGCCGGAGCGATCATCGGACGGACGACATGCACCCGGGGCACTGATCCGCTGAGGCGTCTGGCGGCAACAGCGGCCGCGGTCGCTCCCGTGAAGGGCGGCTCCCCCGTCAGGAGCTCGTACAGGACGCACGCGAGACTGTAGAGGTCCGAGCGGCCATCGACGACGGCATCACCGCCCGCCTGCTCCGGGCTCATGTACGCCGGGGTGCCGAGCACGAGCCCGGTCCCCGTCAGGCGCTCGTCGCCGGCGGCGCCGAGCGCGCGTGCGATCCCGAAATCGGCGACGATCGCATCGCCGTCCTGCAGGAGGATGTTCTCGGGCTTGATGTCACGATGAACGACGTTGTGGCGATGGGCGTAATCCAGCGCGGCCGCGACCTGGCAGGTGAGACGCAGTGCGTCCTCGATCGGGAGCTGCCGCTCTCGCGTGAGCCGCTCCCGCAGCGACTCTCCGTCGACGAACGGCATGACGTACCAGAGGAGCCCGTCGGTTTCGCCGGAATCGTGGAGCGGGAGAATGTGGGAATGCGACAGATGGGCGGCAATACTGATTTCGCGGAGGAAACGGTCGGGTCCGAGCGCGGCCGCGAGCTCGGGGTGCAGCACCTTGATCGCCACGGGCCGGTCGTGCTTCTGGTCCCGTGCGTAATAGACCGTGCCCCAGCCGCCCTGGCCGAGCCGGCGCTCGATCAGGTACCGGCCGGCGAATACCGACGCGAGGGGGAGGTCGCCGGTTTGCACGGGGGCCTTGTGCTGAAGGTGACTGGTTTCATGCTAGCCCCGGGAACCGTCATTCGCAAGCGAAAACCGCCGCTGGCCCGTTCCCGTACCGGCCCGTAGGTTGGGATTCGAGCGCACCGGGTCCTCGACCGCGTCAGGGCGCCGTTCCGCCGTTCGAGAAAGTGACCCATGAGCATCGCCAGTGCCGGTGCTTCCGCAATGCTGTTCCTGCTGTCCGTGGCCGGTTGCGGCGGCGGGACGAACGCCACGTACGTCTTTTCCCGGCTCGATTTTCCCCAATCCGAATCGGTCGTGGCCGCGGGGATCAACGAGGCAGGCCACATCGTGGGCTGGTTCATTCGCGGCGATACGGTGCGCGGCTACGTCTACAAGGATGGGATCCCGACATCGGTCGAGTATCCCGGTGCCGAGCGGACGCAGCTCTTCGGCATCGGACCGGAGGGCGATATCGTCGGCGCCTATCGAAACGCCGGCGAGGGTCCGGGCGACTTCCACGGGTTCCTGCTCAAGACGTCGGGAGAGTTCGTTCCGGTGGACTCGCGGGGACAGAGGAACACGATCGCCCAGCGCCTGCTGCCGGACGGCACGATCCTCGGCTGCCAGCACGGTGACGACTACACCACGAGCATGCGGGGGATCAGCATTCGGCGAGGCGAGATCACCGCCCTCGACGTGCCGGCCACCATGATCAACGGCGCCACGCCAGACGGCCGGACGATGGTCGGGCTGGTAATGGACACGCGCCGCGGGTTCGTACTCGAGCGCGGCACCTTCACGCAGTTCGACGCTCCCGGTGCGGTGGGGACCGAGGCGTGGGATATCAACGCGTCCGGCACGATCGTGGGCGTGGCGGTGAGCGCCGACTCGACGACCCACGGGTTCGTCCTGGATCGTGGGCGATTCACCACGGTCGATTTCCCCGGGGCAACCTCCACTGTCGCCTTCGGGATCAATGTCCAGGGCGACATCGTCGGCGGGTTCGTGGATGCGGGCGGCCAGCGGCACGGCTACGTCGCGCGACGCCACTGAGCCGGCAGCCAACCCTCTGGAGGGGTGAGCATCGGATAGCGCGGGCGGAACAATGAACTGCCTACGTCGCGGTCGGTCCTTCCCGCCGGAGCGCTCCAGCGCCGATGCGGTCCATGGCGGCGTGGGCGGCACGCTCCTCCAGCTCCGCCTCGTCGGTATTGCCCAGCGCCAGGTACGCACGCGACAGCAGGAGCCGGGTCTGGGCGAGCTCCAGTGGGAGATCGATGTCGGCCCAGATCCGGCAGGCGCGCTGGAGATGCAGCATCGCCTGCTCGACCTCTCCCCGTGCCAGCATGAACCTGCCACGCGCGAGCGCGGCCGAGGCCACGAATGCCGGTGAGGTGTAGGTCAAGGTGATCGCCTCCAGCTCCGCTACTCCCGCTGCGGCCGCAGCGAACGCACCGCAGGCGACCCGGATCTCGATAGCGGCCGGCAGCAGCTTGGCACGGTGGAGCCCCGTGAGCCCCGGCTCCATCACGACCCGCTCGATCATCGAGCGCGCAGCATCGGGCTTGCCTTCCGCCAGGCGCAGGAGGGCCAGACCGGGCTGCGGATCCCGGCCTCGTGCATGCGCCTCGCTGAACATCTCGCCGGCACCAGCCAGATCACCCATGCGCAGGCGGATCTCGCCGAGCTCGTAGAACGCCTCACCCGCGACGTCGGCCAGGAAGTCCACCAGCTCCTCGGTTGCGCGCCGCGCCTCGTATTCCGCCTCCTTCAGCGAACCCCTCAGCCGGAGGATGCCGGCCCGGTGCACTCGGCAGATGCCGGGATATCCCGAGCCGGCATACGGCTCGGACCAGCGGTGGGCGGCATCGTACCACTCGGTCGCCCGACCGACATCGCCCAGCTGCTCGCACGTACTCATCATGTTGCAGTAGGTACGGCCGGTCGTACGTGGCGTGAGCGCTCCGGCGGTCGCCAGGGTCATCGCCTCGTCCATGAGCGCCATTCCGTCCCTGACCCGGCCGAGCGCCACCAGCGCCCTTCCCCGGTCCTGCAACGCCAGTGCTTCGAGATCGGTGTCGCCGACCCGCCGCGCGATCTGGAGCGCCCGGTCGGCATGTTCCATGGCCGCTTCCGGCTTCCGTTCGCCCTCCAGGGCGACGACGAACCTGAGCCGGTGGAGCCAGCCGCGCTCGGGCACGTCCGGGAGGTTCTCCAGGTGCCGCTCGGCGCGATGGAGCCACCCTTGCCCGACTGACCGGGCCAGCCGATGGAAATTGTCCTCCGCCAGGGCGAGCGCAGCCCACGCTGCGGCGCGAAGGTCGCCGCGCTGGAGGTATTGCCGGTACGCCCGTTCACGGGCGCGCAGGCTCGCGGTTCCATTCGACAGCCACCAGGCGGCCTCCGCGAGGCGCTCCAGGTCCTCAGCCTCCAGCTCCCCGGCGGCATCGGCGGCGCCCAGGGCATCGTAGGCTTCGCGCCATGCGGTGCGTGCGTAGGCCGCCCTCGCCGTCTCGAGGCTGACCGGAGCGGCGAGGGCGGCGGACTGTCCACGAGCGCCGGACCGTTCGATGCCTGCCTGAGACGCCGCGAGCCCCGGCAGGGGCGTCACCTGCAGGACGTCGCACAGCGCGTCAGCCGAGTCCCAGCGCTCGGCTGGCTCCTTGCGCAGGCAGCGGGCGATCAGTGACGCGAGCAGAGGCGGCACATCGGGTCGCCGCCGCGCGATCGGCTCGGGCTCCTGACTGGCGTGGGCAGCCAGAAGGAGTCCGAGCGGAAGATTCGCGAAAGGCGGCTCGCCCGCGAGCAACTCGTAGGCGAGGACGCCAAAGGCATAGATATCAGCCCGGTGGTCGGTTGCCGCATCCGCTGCCGCCTGCTCGGGCGACATGTAGGTCGGCGTGCCGACGACCAGGCCCCCGGTCGTCCGGTACTGATTGGCCGGCGCAGTGACGGGCTTGGCAATGCCGAAGTCGGCGAGAAAGACGTTGTCCTGGCTGATCAGGACGTTCTCGGGCTTGAGATCGCGGTGGATCACCCCGCGCCGGTGGGCGTAGGCCAGCGCCCGGGCAAGGCAGCCCAGCATGTGGACGGCTTCGGGGATCGGGAGCGCTCCCGCACGCTGCAACCGCTGGCGCAGCGTTTCGCCTTCCACGTAGGGCATCGTGAACCAGAGCACTCCCGCATCGGCGCCGGAGTCGTAGACCGGGAGGATGTGCGGGTGCTGCAGCTGTGCCGCGATCCGGATCTCGCGCTGAAACCGTTCCGGGCCGAGCCTCGCGGCCAGCTCGGGATGCAGGACCTTGATCGCGATCGGTCGATCGTGCTTGAGGTCCTGGGCGAGGTACACGGTCGCCATGCCGCCGCGGCCGATCGGCCGCACGATCTGCCAGGGTCCGATGCGCTCGGGAGTCTCTCCCGGAGGGAAGGGTCCCATGTCGCCGACGAGACC
>DASTYH010000327.1:0-4711 GCA_035765075.1 Gemmatimonadales bacterium | reverse complement strand
CAGGAGGAGCGCGGGGGCAAGGAACCACCACGCCGCGCGCGAGATCGCCCGCTCGGTCGTCAGCATCTCAGTCTGCGCCCCGGCGCGCCACGGCGCCCTCCGCGCGCTCGAGCATCCACCGCCGCTTCTCGAGGATCCGGTCGACGTCCCGGTCGAGATCGGCGAGGACGCGGTCCACCGGCACTCCACCCTGCACCGCCCGCTCCCCCGCCTCGAACACTTTCGTCACGATGAGCTCGATCTCGGGCACGGCGGGAAGCGGCTCCACGCGCTGGAGCTGCTCCCAGAAGGCACGCACGATCGGATCACCGCGGAGCGCGGGATCATCCCACGCCGCGGTCCGCGCGGGGAGGTCCCCGGTGAGGCGCCAGAACTCGTGTTGCTGCTCGGGGCGTGACAGGTATTCGACCAGGCGCCACGCCGCCTCCGGATGCGCCGAGCCGCGGAAGATGACCAGGCTCGAGCCTCCCGCCATCGAGACGCCCGACTGCGCGCCCTCCGGCCCGGGCATCGGCGCGGTGGCCCATCTCCCCTCCAGCTCGGGAAGTCGCCGGCGGATCTCGCCGATGTTCCACGGCCCCGTGATCAGCATGGCGAAGGTGCCGGCGCCGAACTCCTGATAGACGTTGGAGATCTGGTTGCTGGTGATCGGCGGGGCGAGGCTGTCGCGGAAGAGGCCGGTGTAGAAATCGAAGGCACGGCGGAAGGGCGGCTCCGAGAAGGCGCCATGGCGTCCGCCCTCGTCGAGCAGGCCCGAGCCGGCCTGGAGGGCGAGCACCACCGGCTGCGGCCATTCGTTGGTCGGGAGAAAGATCGGGTACTGCCGGGGTCCGGCGCGGGCCCGGATCCCCTTCATCGCGTCGCGCCACTCGTCCCAGCTCGTTGGAAAGTGGTCGTAGCCGGCGGCCGCGAGCAGATCGGTGCGGTAGAAGACGACCCGGGTGTCCACGTACCAGGGGACGCCGAACAGGGTGTCGCCGACGAGATTGGTCTTCCAGATCCCCGCGAAATAGTCCGAGGCGTCGATCGATCCGGATGCCGCGACGAGGGAATCGAGCGGGAGGAGGGCGCCGAGCGCGCTGAATTCCGGAACCCAGGTGTTTCCCAGCTGCGCCACGTCCGGGGTGACCTCGCCCACGTGGGCGGTCAGCAGCTTCTCATGGGCAGCGGTCCAGGGAATCTGCTGGACGCGTACGCGGATCCCGGGGTTCTCCCGCTCGAATCCGCGCACCAGCTCCGCCACGACTTCCCCCTCGCGCCCCATGCCCCAGAAACGGAGCGTGACCCCCTCCGCACGCGGCTCGCCGCAGCCACCGAGCGACGCGACGAGGCCGAGGGAGAGGACTCGGCGGGCGATCATTGCGTGGCGGGCGCCTCGTCGAGCCAGCCGCCGGTGAACCCCGCGCGCCGGAGGCCGCGGACGATCGCCGGGTGGCGCCGCATGTACTTCCAGACGAGCCCCGTGCGGTGGTTCTCGGCCATCAGGAGGATCGGCCCCTGATCGATCCCGAGATAATCGGTATCGAACCAGCCGACGCCGGGCACCAGCCGCCCGTGCTGCAGCGGCACGTCGGCGCGGAAGGTCGGATTGAACGCGTCGAGGAAGCCATAGGTCGAGAAGAGCGGATCGCCGTAGGTGCGACGCATCGCCATGAGCGCGTGCACCGTTTCGCGGGGCGCGAAGGGGATGCTCCCCCCCGCCGCGGTGGGCGCGATCGTTCCGTCGTCCACGATCTCGGTATAGGACGCCCCGCGGGCGCGGTAGGTGAAGAACTGGCGCGCGCGGCCGTCGAGCGTCAGGGTCACGTCGGCGGGACCGTCGGACGCGGTCCAGCCCCAGACGCTGTCGGCGTAGTCCCGCCAGCCGCCGGGGTTCCGGGCGCCGTAGCTTCGCTGCGCGAGTGTGGCCCGGCGGGCATTCTCGAAGTAGTCGAGGCCACGCCCGCGCATGTACGCGTCCTGAATCCCTCGAAAGTCGATCCACACATGCGAGTACTGGTGGCCGAAGAGCGGCGCGAAGCCCACGTGGCTCCGCCCCTCGAATTCCCCCCAGGTGTATGTGCTCGACCAGCGAGGCCACGCGGCCGGGTCGATGGCATGGGTGGGTGATCCGAGGGCGAGCACGTACAGCAGCATCGCCTCGTTGTACCCCATCCAGTCGAGGTGATGGAAGCCCCGCTCGGGATACCAGCCCATGGTGACGAGCGGAGGCCGCGGCTGCGCCCAGGTCCAGTCCACCCGGCGGTAGATCGAATCGGCGTAGGCCCGGATGGCGACCTCGTCCGCCGATGCGCCATCGAAGTACATCTCGCAGAACAGCACCCCGCCGAGGAGGAGCGCCGTGTCGATCGTCGAGAGCTCGACGGTCTCGAAGCGCGTCCCGTCGCGCATGTGGAGAAAGTGATAGAAGAAGCCTCGGTGGCCGGCCTGCCCCGATCCTTCGGGCCCCTGCGGCGCCTCCCAGAAGAACCGGAGCGTTGCAAGAACGCGCGCGGCCGCCGCACTGCGTGCCACGTAGCCGCGCTCGACGCCGACGGGATACGCCGTGAGCGCAAAGCCCACGGCGGCGATGCTCGCAAAGGATTCGCTGGGCGCGCGATCGGGAGTGAGGCCGGTCGCGGGGTCGGAAAGGTGCCAGAAATAGCCGAACGTCCGTTCCTGGAGCGTATCGAGGAACGCTTCCGCGGCCGGGGCGAGGGGCGCGGGCGATTCGCCGAAGGGCGCCTGGGCACAGCTCGCCAGGAGCGCGGCGAAGACAACGGTGGCGGTGCGACGAGCCGGAGCGAGCGGGAGCACAGGCATCTCGGCGTTGCGGTGGGACGCGCTTCGGGATGTTCGGGCGACCGGGGGGCTTCGTCAAGCGGCCGGGTGGCCGATCTTGACAAACTCGCCGCCGATGTAAACGATTACATCATTCCGCCGCGGACGCCATCCCTGCGGCTCCTCCCCAGATCCTGGCTGCGCGGTCCCATGATCACGATCAAGGACGTCGCCCGCGAAGCAGGGGTGTCGGTGGCCACCGTGTCCCGGGTCTTTACCGGGAGCGAGCTCGTGAGTGAGCGGACGCGCGCCCGGGTGCGGGACGTCGGCGCCCGCCTCGGCTACGCGCCACACGGTGCGGCCCGCAGTCTCATCACCAATCGCACCAACACGATCGGCGTCCTGCTCCCGGACCTGTACGGCGAGTTCTTCTCGGAAGTCATTCGCGGCATCGACCAGACGGCGCGGGCCGACGGCTACCACCTTCTCGTCTCGAGCGCGCACGAGGAGCCGGCCGCGATGGAAGCCGCGCTGCGCTCGATGCGGGGACGGGTGGACGGGATGATCATCATGTCGCCGGACGCGGCGCTCCGCGAACGGCTGGGGACGCTCCCGCTGCGGTTCCCCGCGGTGCTCCTCAACAGCGGCATCGACGACAGCGGAGTGGATGCGATCACGATCGCGAACTTCGACGGTGCGTACGCCATGGTCCGCCACCTGATCGAGCTCGGGCACCGGCGGATCGCGATGCTCGGGGGATCCGCGGGCAACTTCGACGCGGCCGAGCGGCTCCGCGGCTATCGGGCGGCACTCGCCGGGGCGGGGATCGCGCCCGACCCGGCGTGGGAGCTCGAGGGAGACTTCAGCGAGGCGGCGGGGTTTGCCGCCGCCGAGCGCCTTCTCGCGTCGGCGTCCCGGCCGAGCGCGCTCTTCGCCGCGAATGATTCAATGGCCATCGGCGCACTCTCCGGCTTCCGGCAGGGAGGGCTGCGGGTTCCCGAGGACATCGCGGTCACGGGGTTCGACGACATCCCGATCGCGCGGTACATGGACCCGCCCCTCACCTCGGTGCACGTGGACATCAGCGCGCTCGGCGAGCGCGCCACGCGCCGGCTGCTCGGCGCGATCGGCGATCCGGACGCCCACCTCCGGGGCGTCGAGGAACTTCCCGCCACGCTCGTGGTCCGGGCGTCGTGCGGGGCACGTCGCGGGCGCTGAGCCCGCCCTGATCATCGCAGCGAAAGGAGTCCCACCAGGCAATCGGCATTGCGAAGGCGCTGGCTCACCCATTCGGAGAGATCCACCATGACTGCAACCTTTTCAGTCAGGCATCTCGCGCACCTGGCGCTGATGATGGTCGCCCTCGCGGCGACCGTCACCCGGGCGGGTGTCGCGCAGACGAGCACCGGCACGATCCGGGGGACGGTCACCGACGAGGGAGGGGCGCCGCTCTCGGGCGCCAGCATCATGGCGACCAACGTCGCCTCCGGAGTCGAGCGCGCGGCGGCTTCGGACGACCGGGGGTTCTACGCCCTGCCCGGCCTCACGCCGGGAACGTACGATGTGCGGGTCCGGCACATCGGTCACGCGCCGCAGGGCAACCGGGTCCAGGTGCAGATCGGCCAGTCGCTCACGCTCAACTTCCGGCTCGCCTCCTCACCGGTGGAAGTCCAGGACATCGCCGTCGTGACCGTGCCGATCGCCGAGACGCAGACGTCCGAAGTGGCGACGAACGTCACCGAGGCGCAGATCGAGCGGCTCCCGAGCCCGAGCCGGAACTTCCTCGATCTCGCGACGCTGGCACCGGGCATCACCGTGTCGAGCGCGGGGAATCCCGTGGGGGGCTGGAAGTTCACCAGGTTGTCCCGGTTCTGGTAATTCCCCTCGTAGGAGCCGAAGAAGTGCAGACGGTCCCGAATGAGCGGGCCTCCCACGCTGAGCCCGGCGAGGT
>DASTYH010000326.1:0-2646 GCA_035765075.1 Gemmatimonadales bacterium | reverse complement strand
TCGACGCGGGAGAGCGAATCGAGGTGGAGGTCGAGGCTGAGGTCGCTTTCCGGGGTGATGGCCTCACCCGCCGCGCCGAGTCGCTGCATCAGGTTCGCCAGCCTGGCGAACCGCTCGCCCGCCACGCCTGCGAGGGGAGCGGCCGACGGCGCCTGTGGCTTCTCCCCGGCCAGCATTCGCAGCACCTCGTGGCGCCTCACCTTCTGCAGGTTGGTGCGCGGGAAGTCGTCCTCCTCCCAGAGCGTGACGCCGGCGATGCGCTGGTGTGGCGCCAGCCGCCCATTGGCATTACGGACGGCCCGGAGCGCATCCTGGCGCCGCGACGCCGCATCCGCGTCCCTGTGAGCCGGGATGATCACCGCGTGCACGACTGGCGCACCGGTCCGGGAGGGCCCGCCGACAACGACGCAATCGGCCACACCCTCCTCCCGTCGCAGCTCTCGCTCAACGTCCTCGGGGAAGACCTTCAGCCCGCTCGGCAGCACGATGACGTCCTTCAGCCGGCCCAGCAGCCGGAGGGATCCGGCTGGATCCCGCTCCGCCAGGTCACCCGTCCGGAACCATCCGTCCTCGGTGAACGCCTGCCGTGTCCCGGCGGCGTCCCGCCAGTAGCCGGAGGTCACGTTGGGGCCCCGGACCAGGATTTCCCCCTCGGTGGAGAGCCGGACGTCGACGCCCGGGGCCGGACGGCCAACGGTGCCGTGGATGCGTCGCTGCGGCGTGTTCGCGGCGATGACCGGCGCGCATTCGGTCGCCCCGTAGCCCTCCACGACCCTGACGCCCATCCGCTCCCACGCCGCCGCCAGGTCCGGCGGGAGGGTGGCCCCGCCGCAGATGACGAGCGAGAGCCGGCCACCGAGTCGCTGGTGCACACGGCGGAACAGCCATCGTCGCCCCGGCCACGGTACCCGCTCCGCCAGGCGATGTGCCCGCCGCAGGGCGCGCTCACGGCCTGTTCCTCGGGCCTCGCGCTCGATCCCGTCCAGCAGCATCCGGAGCACCTGCGGCACGACGATCATCGCCTCGATCCGGTGCCGCCGCAGTGCCCGGGCGATCGCGGCCGACTGCCGGCTGCCGGGGTAGACGATCGTTGCCCCGTCCCGGAGCGGCAGGTAGAGCCCGAGGGTTTGCTCCAGCATGTGCGATAGCGGCAGCAGCGAGAGGAGCCGGAGGCGCGCCCGCCCGATGAGGATGCCGGCCGACCGCACGTTCGAGACGATGTTGCCGTGGGTGAGGATCACCCCCTTGGGGTCCCCCGTGGTCCCGGAGGTGAAGACGATCTCCGCGATGTCGTCGCGCGTCGGTCGCTCGGCAGGCGCGCATCGCCCGGTGGCGTACGGCAGGTCGTCCAGGAGCACGGTGCGCCCCCCTGCGGTCTTCGGCTTGGCGAAGCCGGTGATGAGGAGCGCGGCGTCGGTCCTCTCGGCCACGCGCGCGATGAACTCCGGGGTGGAGAAGGGGTCGAGCGGCACCGCCACCAGCCGGGCGAGCATCGTCCCGAAGAGGCAGGCCACCAATCGCGGCCCGTTCGGCGCCCAGATGACGACGCGTGCTCCCGGGCGCAGGCCGAGGTCGTCGCGGAGGTAATGGGCCACCGCGATGGCGGCGCGCCAGAGGCGCGTGTAGCTCCACGCGTCCTCGCGCAGCCCCGCTCGTATCGAGAGGGCCGTCCGGTCGCCGTAGGTCGCCGCGGCAACCCGCAGCAGGTCGACCAGCGTCTCCTCGCCATGGTCGCTCATCCCTGTTGCCCAGTCGCGGGCGGCGCGCCGGTAGCGATGCGACCGGCGACGAGGCGGACCCGTCCGGAGACGGAGACACGGACCTCTCCCTTGGTCATCAGGCGCAGGCCGTCGACGTTGACCATCGCCGGACGCGGAACGGTCGGCCGCACGGTGAGGCTCCGCACCGTCCGCACCAGGGCGCCGTGGGACTCTGGCGCGTCCAGGATCGTGCCGCTCCGGCTTGCCGCGATCTGCCGCAGCGCCGCGCGCGCGCCGCGCCACGGAAGCGCGACGACCCGGAAGGCCTCGCCCGCCAGCGGCAGCCCCCGGCCGAGCGGGAAGTCGCGCCCGAGGTCGCCGTTGAGCACGACAACGGCGCTCCACGTCCGCGGCGGAAGCTCCTCGCCGTCCAGGGTCAGGACCGTGGGTGACACGCGGCCCCGCAGGAGCCGGATGCGCCACCCGATCGCCGCGAGCGCGAGCCCGGTGAAGAAGGGGCCGAGGTCGCCGAAGAGCGTGCCGAGCACGCCCTTGTAGTACTTGATGAGCCGGGTTTCGGTGAAGCGGGGCACGTCCCCGAACACCTCGAAGCCGCCGAAGCCGATGAGGTGCCGCGCTTCCACGCGGCCATCCGGGCTCGTCGCCTCGACGCGCAGGATGTCGGCGTCGAGGCAGCGATCCAGCTCGATGCCCTCGACGATGGCCTCCACCGCCTGGGCAAGATCGTCGGAGATCCCGAGCCGCTTCCCGATCAGGTCGGCCGACCCCTTCCGCAGGAAGGCGAGCCGCAGGTCTGGCGGGACGGTGCCCTCGACGTGACAGCCCTCGAGCACCGCGTTGAACGTGCCAGCTCCGCCCGCGGAGACGATCGTGCGGCCGCCGCCGGCGATCACCTCGCTCGTGATCGCCCGCGCCTGGGCATGGC
>DASTYH010000325.1:0-9049 GCA_035765075.1 Gemmatimonadales bacterium | reverse complement strand
CGGTCCGCAGCCGTTCTGCCTCCACCTCGACCCGCGCGCCCTCGTGCCGTGTCATCAGGGTTGCTCGCTCGAGTGCGAGAGCCACCTGGTTTCCGAGCGCCGCCAGCACCTCCCCCTCACCCACCGTCAGCCCGGGACGGTCCCCGTCCCAGGTCACAGCCGCCACGCCTGCCGCATACGACTCCGACCGCAACGGCACGATCAGAACCCGGGCATCCTCGAACCGCCCCGTTCCCGCCCCGGCGATCCGGCCCGCCCGCCACGACCAGGTCGCAACGAGATGCACCTCCGGGTCGGCGAGCGGACCGTCCAGCGGAAGCTCGGTTGCGGCGGTGGTGGCCCCGGGCGATTCCACCAGGTGGATCGTCGCGGCACCGCCGGTGGCGCGGGCGATGTGCCGTGCGGCAATGGCGACGAGCTCTTCCCGCGCGCTGACCGGTGCCAGGTCCTGGGTGAGGGCGGAGAGCGCTGCCGCCGCGTCCGCCCGTTCCTCTGCCTCGAGCGCCTCGGCGCGGATGCGCGCGGTGAGACGGCTGATGAGCGTCGCCACCAGCAGCATCACGGCAAAGGTGAGGATGTACGCCGTATCGGCGACATGGAGGGTGTAGAACGGCGGAACGAACGCGAAGTCGAACGCGGCGATGCTCAGCACGCACGCGGCGAGCGCCGGCCCGGGCCGGAGACGCGAGGCCACCACGGCCACTGCCAGCAGCAGGAGCATGGCCATGTCGATCGTGGACAGGTGCGACCGGAGCGCGACGCCGAGGAGGGTGGTCAGAAGCACCGCCCCGGTTGCGGCCGCATACTCCGCCGCAAGGCGCGCGTCCACGCGCCCCCGCGTCCTGTGGGTCACGCCTGCCATGGGGTGATGCTCTCCGCGCACATATGGGCTTCCCTGAAGGTACCACCCCGACGCATCAGGATCGTATCAGGATTTCCCCCCGGGGGCTGACCGCGCCGGTCGGACGGGACAGTATTGTCGCGCTCACTCGGCCGGGGGCGCTTCCCGCCGGCCCCGGACGAAGCGTTCCCGGAGCGCGCATTTCGAATGACCGGCACGTCAGATCTTCCGCTCGCCAGTGGCGACGCCCCGCGTGGGCGATACCTCGCCTGGCTGTCACTCGCGGCCCTGGGCATCGTCTACGGCGACATCGGCACGAGCCCGCTCTATGCCGTGCGGGAGTCGTTCCTCCCCGCGCACGGGATCGCGGTCACCGGGGCGAACGTGCTCGGGGTGCTTTCGCTCATCTTCTGGTCGCTCGTCCTGGTGATCTCGGTGAAGTACCTCGGCTTCATCCTGCGGGCCGACAACCGGGGTGAGGGCGGCATCATGGCGCTCGCCTCGCTCGCGACGCCGATGGGCGTGGGAAGCCCCGGCGGCCGCCCGATCCTGATCGGCCTGGGCCTCTTCGGTACCGCGCTCCTCTACGGCGATGGCGCCATCACTCCGGCGATCTCCGTACTCAGCGCGGTCGAGGGACTCGGAGTCGCGACGCCGCTCTTCGAGCCGTACATCATCCCCATCACCGTCGGCATCCTGGTCGTGCTGTTCATGCATCAGCGCCACGGCACTGCCGGAATCGGTACGGTCTTCGGGCCGGTGACGCTCCTGTGGTTCGCCACGATCGCCGCGCTCGGCGCAAGCCAGATCATCCGCGAGCCGGTAGTGCTGGAGGCGGCGAGCCCGCACCACGCCGTCCGGTTCTTTCTGGCCAACGGGCGACACGGGCTCGTCGTCCTCGGCTCCGTGTTCCTGGTGGTGACCGGAGGAGAGGCTCTCTATGCCGACATGGGGCATTTCGGTCGCCGCCCGATCCGGCTCGCCTGGTTTGCCGTCGTCCTGCCCGCGCTGCTCATCAACTACTTCGGCCAGGGCGCGCTGCTCATGCGGAATCCGGAGGCGGTGGCGAACCCCTTCTATCGCATGGCGCCGGAGTGGGCGCTCTACCCGGTCGTCGCAATCGCCACGGCGGCGACGGTCATCGCCTCGCAGGCCCTCATCTCCGGCGCGTTCTCGCTCACCATGCATGCCGTGCAGCTGGGGTACATCCCGCGGGTCACGATCGAGCACACCTCGGCGAGGGAGCGGGGCCAGATCTACATCCCGGCGATCAACTGGCTGCTCATGCTCGCCTGCATCGGGCTCGTCCTCGGATTCCGGTCCTCGAGCAACCTCGCGGCGGCCTACGGCGTGGCGGTCACCACCACGATGGTCATCACCACGCTGCTCTTCTTCGTCGTGGCCCGGGAGCGCTGGCGGTGGAGTACGCCGGTTGCGGTGGTGATCGCGGGCTTCTTCCTGGTCATCGACCTGGCGTTCTGGGGATCGAACCTCATCAAGATCCCGCACGGGGGGTGGTTCCCGCTCGTGGTCAGTGGTCTGATGTTCACCCTCATGACCACCTGGCGCCGAGGCCGCCAGGTGCTGGCCGATCGGATCGGAAGCGGCCTCATGCCGATCGGGAGCTTCCTCCGGAGCCTGGCGCAGAGCGAGATCCAGCGGGTCCGGGGGACGGCGGTGTTCATGTACGGGAACCCCGAGGCGACACCGCCGGCGTTGCTGCACAACCTGAAGCACAACCAGGTACTGCATCAGCGCGTGGTGCTCCTGATCGTCGAGACCGCGGAGCGTCCCCACGTGCCGCCGGAGGCGCGTGCTGCGGTCGACGATCTCGGGGCCGGCTTCTTCCGGGTGTTCCTGCGGTACGGCTTCATGGAAGAGCCGGACGTGCCGGCCGCGCTCGCCGCGCTGGGCCCGGCGGGTCTCGAGTTCAAGCCCGCGGAGACGACCTACTTTCTCGGCCGGGAAACGCTGATCCGATCGGGCCGGAAGGCGATGTCGGGCTGGCGCGCTGCGCTCTTCGTGGTGATGGCCCGGAACGCCCGGACCGCGAGCTCCTTCTTCCGCCTCCCGCCGAACCGGGTCGTGGAGCTCGGCGCGCAGATCGAGCTCTGAGGGGCCGCGCCCGGGGCGCGCAGCGCCGAAAGCTGGGATGCACGTCACAGCGACGGGATCACGAAGGATGAGAATTGCCGCTCACGTTCATCCGGACATCCTGACGACCCCAGTCGCGGAGGAGACGATGGCAGCGAAGAAGCGGACGCAGAAGTACGGCGAAGCGGCGTCGAAGCGGGTGGAGAGCGCGATGCGCCGCCGCAAGAAGGGAACGCTCCGGAGTGGTCCGGGCGGGCGCGGCGGGAGAGTGAAGAGCCGCGAGCAGGCAATTGCGATCGGGCTCTCCGAGGCGCGGAAGAAGGGCGCGAAGGTGCCGGCGAAGAAGCGGGCGACCCGGCGTCCGGCGAAGAAGGGGGCGGGGAGGCGGTAGCGGCGGAAGCGGCGGGAGCAGCGGGAGCGCTCGCTCTCCCTCCCGCGCTCCCGCTCTCCCGCCGTATCTTCCAGCACCCCCATGACGACACCCCCCCGCGGCACCCTCGCCGACCGCTATGTGATCGAGCGCGAGCTCGGCCAGGGCGGGATGGCGACGGTCTATCTCGCCACCGATCTCCGCCACGAGCGGCAGGTCGCCGTGAAGGTGCTCCGGTCCGATCTCTCCGCCTCCATCGGCAGTGAGCGGTTCCTCCAGGAGATCCGGATCGCCGCGCGGCTCGGCCACCCCCACATCCTCCCGCTGCACGACTCGGGGACGGCCGACGGCCTCCTCTACTACGTCATGCCGTACATCGCGGGAGAGTCGCTCCGCCAGCGCCTGGCGCGGCAGGGGGAGCTCCCGGTGGCGGACGCCGTGCGGATCCTTCGCGACGTCGCCGACGCCCTGGCGTACGCGCACGAGCATGGTGTCGTGCACCGCGACATCAAGCCGGAGAACATCCTGCTGAGCGGGCGGCACGCGCTGGTGGCCGACTTCGGTGTGGCGAAGGCGGTGAGCGAAGCCACCGGTCGGAGCCAGCTCACCACCGCGGGAGTGGCGCTCGGCACGCCCGCCTACATGGCGCCGGAGCAGGCGGTGGCGGATCCCCACGTGGACCACCGCGCCGACATCTATGCGCTCGGCGTCGTGGGCTACGAGATGCTGTCGGGGGAGCCCCCCTTTACCGGCGGCACCCCGCAACAGGTTCTCGCCGCGCATGTCACCAGCGCGCCGCCACTGCTCTCGGCTCGCCGCCCGGCGATTCCGCCGCTTCTGGCCGACGCGCTCATGCGCTGCCTCGAGAAGCGGCCCGCCGACCGCTGGCAGTCGGCGGGAGACTTCCTCGCTCAGCTGGAAATGCTGGCGACGCCGAGTGGCGGAAGCACCCCGACGCATACGCAGCCGGTCTCCGCTCTCCCGCTTCGGCGACAGGCGCGGTGGCCGATCATCGCCGCCGGCGTCGGCGTCGTCGCGCTGGCGGTCGCGGCGGGCATCTGGGGAAGTCGCCTCTTTCCCCGGAAGGGTCCGGCACCGACTGTCCTGCTCCGCGATCGCACCCAGGTCACCTTCACCGGACGTGTCAGGACCCCGGTCATCTCGCCGGACGGGAAACAGCTCGCGTTCGTCACCCAGCTCTGCAACGAGTCCGCCTGCTCCTACGCGGTGGACGTCCAGGACGTCGGGGGCTCGGCGACGCGCCGCGTCCTCGAGGGGGCCGCTTCCGTACTGCACCTCGAGTGGAGTCCCGACCGCCGCCACCTCCTCGCCACCGGTACCATCGAGCGCCGCTGGGGGACGTACCTCGTGTCGCTCCTCGGCGGCGCGCCGAGACGCGTCGCGATCGGCGGCGTGACGGCGGGGGGCGGCGCCGCGTTCATCGCCGGCGGGGATTCGCTTGTTCTGATGCCGGCGGTGAGCGTGGACAGCGCCCAGTGGCTCGGCGTGAGCGGGCTCGACGGCGCCGTTCGCGACAGCATCCGCCTCGAGACGGGGGGACGGAGGATCGGCAGTGTCTTCACGTTGCCCGGCGATCGCTGGATCGTCGCCGAGCTCGTCGGCGCGGGTGCCGCCGAGCAGGTCGTGCTCGACCGGAGCGGCACGGTCGCGTCGCGGCGCCCCGCGTCGTTCGGGCTGACACGCGCCAGTGCCGATGCGATCTGGCGAGTGGACGTGCCGGGCGAGCGCGCGACCATCACGCGCATCCCCTTCGACCCGGAGCGGGGGAGCGCCGCCGAGCGCGCTGATTCCATCTATACCGGTCGCTTCACCAGCTTCTCCGTCACGGCGGACGGGAGCCTGCTTGCCGTTGACGAGGGCGCCTGGCAGCACAGCGTCTACGCGCTCGAGCTCCCTGACGTCCTGAGCGGCCGCTTTCACGACAACCGGCGGCTTCTGCACGGTTCTGTGCCATTCAACACCCAGCTCTCACCGGATGGCCGGCGGGTGCTCGTACGCCGCACGATCATGACACCGTCCGGCACACCTGATAATCGGATGTCGCTCATTCCATTCGACGGGGGCCAGGAGGTTTCGCTGCCGCTCCCCGCCGGTGTCCTGTCCGCATACTGGCCGGACACGGCGACGATTGCCTACACCGTACGAAACGCGGAGGGCGGAATCACCTTTGCGCGCTTCGACGTGCGGAGCGGCGCGCGGCGCGACGAGCACGTCATCGCGGATTCGATCGTCTGGGACTGGACGGCGCTGCCCGGGGAGGGATACGGCTGGGTTCCTATGCCGGGCCAGGAGCTCCGAGTGCATCGGGACGGTGCGACGCGGTCCTATCCGAAGCCCGCATGGTACGAGGTGATCTTCGGCGTCAGCTCGGGCGGGGGACGGATCGCGGTTCACGGCTGGAACGCCGGCTCGGCCGATACCATGGGGATCACCGAGATCGTCCTCGCTGACGGGCGCGAGATTCCCTGGTTCAGAGCGTTCACCGACGGAGGCAACTTCAAGGTGCATTCCGATGGCTCGATGACCTTCGTCATGTTCGAAACGACGGAAAGTGCTTCCCTTCACCTCCTCGCCGGTCCGGGCAGTTCGCGGCGGCTTGGCGCGATCCCCCGTCCGATCAGCGGCATCTTCCTTTCCGATGACCGGTCGCGCGCGGTGGTGGGGACGCGGCAGTACTTCGGGGATGTGTGGGTGGCGAGGGTGGAGAGGAGATAGCGGCGGGAACGGCGGGAGTGGCGGCAAGGGCGGGACATGCCGATGCCGTGCCCCCGGCGCTGGCGAAGGCGGGATGGCGGGCTACCTTCCATTGATTCACTACTCCATTTCCGAGCACACACCCGGTGCCCTCGAGACGGAACATCGCCCGGCCCGGCTCACGGCCTGTTCCCCTTCGCCGATGACGCTTCCCCCTGGAGCGATCACCGGCGCCATCGCCCGTCTGAACGACGATGGCGACCCCGCGGCCCTCGACGAGCTGCTGCCACTCGTCTATGAGGAGCTGCGCACGCTCGCGCGCCGCCAGCGCCGCCGCGCGGCCGGGGCTGCCGGCGAGACGATCAATACCACGGGGCTCGTGCACGAGGTGTACCTCAAGCTGGTGGGCGCCGACCGGATCGGCGCCACCGGACGGGCGCACTTCTTCGCGCTCGCCGCCCGGGCGATGCGGCAGGTGCTGAGCAACCAGGCGCGCGCCCGGCGCACGGGGAAGCGCGGAAGCGGGCAGCCGGCCATCGCGCTCGAGGCGGTGGCGGAGATCGTGGGGGAGGACCGGAGCGCGCATGCCGATACGCTCGTGGCGCTGGATGACGCGCTGAACGAGCTTGCCCGCAGGAGCGCCCGGCAGAGCCGGGTGGTCGAATGCCGCTTTTACGCCGGGATGTCGGTGGCGGAGACGGCGCTCGCGCTCGGGGTGTCGGAGCCGACGGTGAAGCGGGACTGGGCGCTCGCGCAGGCATGGCTCTACCGGGAGCTCCGGAGTGCCTGAGCGCGCCGAGCGGTGGGAGCGGATCACGGCGCTCTTCGGCGAGGCCGAAGCGATGGCGCCTGCCGCGCGCGCGGCGTTTCTCGAGGATACCTGTGCCGGAGACGCCGAGCTCCGCGCCGAGGTGGAGGCGCTCCTCGGCGTGAGTGGCGCCGCGGAGCAGTTCTTCACCGGTCTCGCCGCGGAGGCGATTCCTCCCGCGCTCGCCGCCCTCGAGACGTCCGACCCGGCCGGCCACCTCGGCCGGACGTACGGCGCGTACCGGGTCATCGATGAGATCGGCCGCGGCGGGATGGGCGTCGTCTATCGCGCCGAGGACATGCGGCTCGGCCGGACCGCAGCGCTCAAGTTCCTCCCGCAGTTCCTCGTCGCCGATCCGCAGGCGCGGAGCCGGCTCATGCGCGAGGCCCGCGCCGCCTCCACGCTCGACGATCCCAACATCTGCACCATATTCGGCGTGGAGGAAACGCCGGCCGGCGAAACTTTCATCGCCATGGCGTACTACGCCGGCGAGACGCTCGCCCAGCGGATGGCGCGGGGCCCGGTCCCGCTCGCGGAGGCGCTCGAGATCGCGCTCCGGATTGCGCGCGGACTCGCCGCGGCGCATCACGCCGGCCTCACCCACCGCGACCTCACCCCCCGCAACGTGATGCTCACCTCCCGGGGGGAGGTGAAGATCCTCGACTTCGGCCTGGCGGAAGTGGCGGGCCGCGGCACCGAAGCGGGAGCGGGCACCCCGTCGTACATGTCGCCCGAACAACTTCGCGGCGAGCCCGTCACCCTCGCCTCCGACGTCTGGTCCCTCGGCGTCACGCTGTACGAGCTCTTCACCGGGGTCAAGCCGTTCGAGGGCCCCGACATCGACTCCATGCTGAACGGGGTGCTCTTCCGCGAGCCCCGTCTCATGGGCGACATCCAGCGACGCGTGCCGGAGCCGGTGGAGCGCCTGGTGCACCGGATGCTCCGGAAGGACGTCGCCGAGCGGCCGGCCAATGCCGCAGAGGTCGTCGCCGCCCTCGAGCCGATCCTCGAGCGGCGGCGAGCGCAGAAGCTCCGCTTCGCCGCCGCGGGAGCAGGACTCTTCGCCATGGCGATGCTGGCGCTCGTTTTCGTGCGGGGGCCGGCGGCGCCGCCGGCGTCGGTGCCCGCCGCGCGCGTGGTCCTCCTGCCGCTCTCCACCGACACGAGCAGCGCCAACTCGCACTACCTGGCGCTCGGGCTCCATGAGGCGATCACCGCACAGCTCTCCCGCTTCCCCGGCGTCGCGCTCATCAGCTGGACGTCGGGCCTTCCAGGAGAGAATACGCCCGCCATGCGCCGCCGCCTGGCGCGCGCACTCAGCGCCGTGGCGGTGCTCGAGGGCGACGTGCCGGAGAACGAGCTCGTGACGCTCCGCCTCCACTCCGCGCGCGACGATCACCTCCTCTGGACGAAGGAGCTCGATCTCGCCAAGGGTCTCTTCCCGGAGATCGGGCGTTCGGTGGCGCTCGACGTCGCCGGCGCGCTCGGCATCCGGCCGCTGCCCAGGTCACCCGAGGTCCGCCGCCCCGGCACCTTCGCCACCGATCCCCGCACCGGCCACACCTACGAGGCGGTTCCGGTCACGATCAACTGGTACGACGCGGAGGAGGCCTCCGCGGCCCGGATGTACCAGGGAGTCCGCGGCCACCTCGCCACCATCACCTCGCTCGAGGAGAACGAGTTCATCCGGCGGAACCTCCCCGCCGCGGCGGCGGGCAGCTACTGGCTCGGCGGGTACCGGGCGCTTCGCGGGGGGACCTCGATCGAAGGCTGGAAGTGGGTGACGGAGGAGCCCTTCGACTATCACAACTGGGCCAACGGCGGGCCCAACGACTACTTCGGCGAGGACGGTCTCCAGTTCTGGGGAGACTCCGCCAAGTGGAACGACATCGATCGGGTGGCGGGATACGAGGCGTTCGTGAAGGGGTTTCTGGTGGAGTACGAGGGGGAGGTGGCCAGGTAGCGGGGTACACAGGTCGCGTAGCTGGGTCGCGAAGTATCTGCAGATCGGATAAGTACTGACACTCCGGAGCCCCTGCGCGGGTAAACTCCGCGACGGGGGCCGAAACCTGGCGTGGCCGCTCCGCACTACCTGAGTAAGCAGAACCCGCAGCTTCGGCCCCCGTCGCTCGCGGAGCCTGCCCCCTATGGGGGCTCGCTCCGGGGTGACCGATCTCCCGCTCTCATGCTCTTTCGCCCTTCAGCCCCTCCCGATCATCCG
>DASTYH010000324.1:0-2006 GCA_035765075.1 Gemmatimonadales bacterium | reverse complement strand
GTGAAGGGTGACGCCGTGGCGCCCGCCCTGCACGAAATGTCCGACGCGCTCGAGGGCCACGGCGAGGAGGATGGCGAACGCCTGATGTATTCGGCGCATTGGTCAAAGGGTGACGCGAGACGCGCGAAAGCGTACCGGCCTTCGGCGATTGGCCGAGCTTGCACGAGTCGCTCCCCCTGGGCGGCAGGAGCGGGATTCCTGGGGCGGGGACGAAGCAGCCCGTCCCGGGTATCTTGAGGAAACGGGCACGAGGTGCTCATGCCGTGGAGAATGCTGGCTGTCGGCGCGCTTGCGCTTGCGTGCTCGAGGCCGGAGGGCGGGGCGATGGACAGTACTCGGGACAGTCTTGCCGCGCGCGATTCGGAGCCGCCTGTCGTGGCTGGCGCCCAACCGCCGGCTGCTGGTCCGGGAGCGACGTCGGCTCCGTCGTCGGGAGCGGCGTCTGCCGCTGGCAAGGCACCCGCGACGAGACCGGTGCCGGCGGGGGGACCGCCTCCGACGGCTCCCGCTGAGCAGGGCACGGGATCGAGAGATTCGGTCCGTGGCGTGCCGGCGGTGGTTGGCACGGACCGTGACCGCGCCGTCTCGCTTCGGGTGAGCGGCCAGCCGTCACTCCGGCTCACCGGAACGCAGGCCGCGCTCGTGGGTCGCGTGTCCGGCGCGGACGTGTGGGTGCTGGGGCGGCGTACCGGCGAGCGAACCTTCGAGGTCGAGCGCTTCGAGGTGCGATCGGTGGATGGCGTCGCTGTGCGCGACGGGGTGCTCGGAGTGGACGGCTCGCGCTACCACATCGTGCTCGCGGACGGCACGCGGCAGCCCGTGGTGAATCCTCCGGGCGCGTTGCGCCAGCACGTCGGAGACCGCGTGTGGGTCTCCGGGAGCTCGACCCGGCCTGTCGTGACGTTCGGGGTCATCGAGGACCGGTGATGCACGCGCGCCCGCCGTACGGCGCCGCTCGCGCTCTGGCGCTCCCTCACGGGGGGGCGTAGAGTCAGCACATGCGGATGCTTCCCGCGGTGCTCCTCCTCACGGTGCTGGTGGGCTGTGCGGGGCGGAGAGCCAGGCAGGAAGAAGCGCCACGGCCGTCGCGGCCCCCGGCGCGAGACACGCTGATCGCGACGGATCTTGCGCGCGGCGACTCCGTGGCGCGCATGGGCCTCACGCGCGGCCTGCTCTCGCTCATGTCGGAGGACGTTGCGTTCCTGCGTGCGGGCGTGCCCGCGGTCTACGGGCGTGCCGCGGTGGAATCGCTGCTGTCGGCGGGCGGGCCGCGCTCCGGTGCGGTGTACCGGTGGGAGCCGCTCGGCGCCGGGATTTCGGGTGACGCGCGCGCCGGATACACGTACGGAGTCGCCGCCACCTCCCTGCCGCCGGACAGCGGCGCGGCGACGCAGACGATCCGAATGGAGCGGTACATCGCCTTCTGGCGCCGCGCGCCGGGAGGAGCTTGGCGGATCATCGCATACGCCGAGGTCGGCGGGCGACCGGTGACCGGTCTCTCGATCACGGAAGGACTCGCGCCGCCGGGCCATCCGGTCTCCGGTCGCGCCGGCGCGATGCACCAGGAGCTCCGCCGCACCGACTCGTCGTTCTCGGCGGCAGCGTCCCGTGACGGGATTGCCGCGGCGTTCGCGGCATGGGCGGCGCCGGCGGGGGTGGTGTTCTCCGGGACGGAGATCGTGGCTGGAGCCGACGCGATCCGTGCCACCTTCACGCGCACGCACCAGGGGATGTCGCTGGCGTGGATGCCCGTTCACACCGGCGTCGCCGATTCGGGAGACCTCGGCTTCACGATCGGCGAGTATGTGGCGACGGGCCGCTCGCGCAACGGCGCGATCGTGCAGCGCTTCGGGAAGTATCTCTCCGTGTGGGAGCTGCAGCCGGACGGGCGGTGGCGCTACGCGGTGGACGGCGGGAGTCCCGGCGCGACTCCTGGATCGCGAGCCAATGGATCCCCAAACCAGGGCATAGGGCTCAGGGGCCAGGGGCCAGGGGAGGAATGATGA
>DASTYH010000323.1:0-5657 GCA_035765075.1 Gemmatimonadales bacterium | reverse complement strand
GAAAAGAGGAGCTTCGTCACCTCGATCACCTGGAACGGATTGCCGTCGCTCACCTCATAGAGGCGCCGGGCAAACCGCCGGGCGCCGGTGGGGGTGCGGAT
This sequence comes from Gemmatimonadales bacterium, assembly GCA_035765075.1. Taxonomy (GTDB): domain Bacteria; phylum Gemmatimonadota; class Gemmatimonadetes; order Gemmatimonadales; family GWC2-71-9; genus CAMLLJ01. The sequence goes on along the minus strand of DASTYH010000323.1, from coordinate 5,556 downwards.
GTTCCCCATCTGGCGCACCAGCTGCCAGACCTCCGCCTCGCCCAGCGGCGTGACGGCGATGGTCTGACCTCCCGGCCTCGTCCCCAGCTCCTCGGCCAGCTGTTCCGCCGGGGTGCCGCGCACCAGTTCCCCCGCGGTGACGGTGGCGAGGAAGAGCACCGGTACCGCCTCGAGCCGCCGCCGCAGGAAGGAGACGAGCGCGCACGATTCTCCCTCGCACCACTGCAGATCGTCGAGGAAGAGAATGGTTGGTCGTTCCGCCGCGAGCGACGTGAGGATCTGCGCCACGCCCTCGAAGAGACGAATCCGCTCGAGCCCGGGCGAGGCGGACGCCGGGGGAAGCCGCGGAAAGCGCCGGTTGAGCTCGGGGACGACGCGCGCGACCTCGGCGAGCCATTCGGGATCGGTGCCGGCGAGGCCGGGCGCGGTCAGCGTATCCCGGAGCGCGCTCGCGATCGGGCCGAAGGGCGCCTCCCCTGACGGCTTGTAGCCCTGGCCCCGCAGCAGCGTCGCCCCCCGTGCCATCGCCCAGCGGGTGAACTCTTCGGCCAGGCGCGTCTTGCCGATTCCCGCCTCGCCGACCAGCACTGCCGAGCGGGCGCCCGAGGGCACGGCGCCCCACACCTGGACGAGCTCGAGCCACTGCGCTTCGCGCCCCACCAGGTCCGCTTCGAATCGCGGTGCTCCCTCCCCCTCGCTCGCGGGCTCGGCCACGCCGGCCGCGTGCTCGATCCGGCGGGCCAGGTCGGCGAGCGCCTCGCCGGGACGCGAGCCGATCTCCTTCTTCAGCCGATCCCGATACTCGCGGAATCGCTCGAGCGCCGCGGCCCGGCTCCCCTGGCAATAGAGCGCCTCCATCGCCACGCCGGTGGCCTCTTCCGAGAGCGGATCGGAGCCGAGCCACTGCTCGGCGAGCTCCAGCGCGTGCCGCCAGCGCGAGCGGGTGACGGCGCTGCGCGCCTCCTCCCTGAGCGCGTCGATGTACCGGCGCAGCGCGTGGCGCCGCATGGTATCCATCCACTCGTCGAACGCCGGCGCATCTCGCACCACGAGCCCGGCGAAGAGGTGCGGGACGTCGTAGCGGACCGCCGCGTGCGGCTCCGCCCGCGACACCTCCAGGAATCGCCGCAGGTCGCAGTCCACCGGCACGGCGAGGCACACGCTGTGGCGGTCGGCCCGGATCACGTCGCCGAGCGCATCCCGGATGTGCTTGAGCGCCTGGCGCAGGGAGGCCCGCGCGGAATCGTCGTCGCTCTCGCCCCAGAAGAGGGCGGCGAGCGACTCGCGCGTGTGGTTGCCGGGCTCGAGTGCGAGGTAGGCGAGGAGGCCGAGGGCCTTGGCGGGGAGCGCGGCTGGCGCCTCCCCCGTGCGGGCCGAGGGCGGGCCGAACAGTGTCAGGACCAGTCCTGTCACGGGCCACTCGCTTGTGCCGAACCACGCCAACCTACCGCCGATTCACGGGAGGGCAAGGGGCTTTCACGGGGCATTCACGCGGGGGTCGCAGCTTCGGACCTGTCGATTGGCCTTGGCCTCAGGACCGGAGCGGCGGATGGACGACGAGGAGAGAACGACGATCCGGCTTCCCCTGACGGCGCTGCAGCGGGAGCTGATCCGGCGGGCGACGGGATCGAACCTGGAGAGCCTGACGCTCACCGCCGAGGAGCTGGAAAGCCGGATCGCCCCGGCAGCCGCCATCCGATGGCACGGGCTCGACTGAGGATTCACGGAAGATTCACGCAGGGCAGGCATACTGAAGCCGGATACTGGAGCCACCAGTCCCCAACCAGGAGCACACGATGTCGGATTCCAAGGAGAACGTCCGGATCCAGCTCACTCCCGAGCAGAAGGAGATCATCCGGAACGCGACGGGGAAGAACGCCGAGGCGGTGGAGTTCAGCGCGCACGAGCTCGAGGAGCGCATCGCTCCGGCCACGCTCAAGCCGCCGACCTACTGAGGCACCGGCAGGGCAGCGAAGAGGAAGCGGCAGTCAGACCACGCAGGCCAACGCAGGGCAGGGCATCTCAACCAAGGAGCAGACCATGTCGAATCCCAAGGAGAACGTCCGCCTTCAGCTCACCCCCGAGCAGAAGGAAATGATCAAGAATTCGACCGGCAAGACGGCGGACGCGGTGGATTTCAGCGTCCAGGAGCTGGAAGAGCGGATCGCCCCGGGCACGCTGATTCCGGGCGCCAAGGGCGAGGCCTGATCCTCGGAAGTCGCTGAGCCCACAGGGCTGGCTGACCCGCCCGGTCCCGGGAATCTCCCCGGGCCGGGCGGGCTCTTCCGCATCCCGGCCCTGAGCGTAGGTTAGGCCGACCGCCGGTTCCCCCGGCACGGGACCTCATGACGATCCACTCTTCCATCGACGGCTCCGAGCCCTCCTCCGAGCTGCGCGCCGAAGTCGAACGCCTCCGGCTGCTGCACACCATCGGCCAGGAGTTCAACTCGTCGCTCGACCTCGACGAGTTGCTTCCGCGCGTCTTCCACAGCGTGCTCACCGCGCTCCACGCGCAGGGGGGCTCGCTCTGGATCGCCGAGGGCGACCTGCTCCGCTGCGTCCTCGCCCTCGGCGGGGCGAGCGAGCGGCTGGTCGGCGCGCGCATGCCGATCGGCACCGGCTTCGCCGGGGACGTGGCCAGCAAGCAGAAGACCACCGTCGTCACCAGAGCCATGGAGGACCCCCGCTTCCAGGCGAGCGTGGACAGCGCCCACGGCGGCGATGTCTCCAGCGTCATGGCCACCGCCATGGTGGCGCGGGGAGTGACCGTCGGCTCCATCCAGGTCACGATGAAGGCGGCGGAGGGCGGGGTCTTCACCGCGGGGGACCGAGCCCTCCTCGAAGGGCTGGCGGCGAGCGCCGCGACGGCCATCCGCAACGCCCAGCTGGTCGAAAGCGAGCGGCGCGCGCGCGACCTGGCCGTCCTCCTCGAAATCAGCCGCGAGATCACCTCCACGCTCGATCTCGACCGCGTGCTCCGCTCGGTGGTGAACCTCGCCTCCCGCGCCCTCCCCTTCGACCGGGGCGCCGTGGGGCTGATGGAGAACGGGCGCTGCGATCTCCGGGCGGTGGCGGGAACCGAGGTCGTGAATCCGAAGGACGACGCCGTGCGGGACCTCGCCGCCCGCGCCGAGTGGGCGGCGGGCCGGGGCGAGGCCTTCTACCTCACCGACAGCGCCGCCCCCGGCTCCGACGCCGAGCGCACCTTCGTGGGGATCTTCCGCGACGACCTCGAGCGCGCCGGCGCCCGCAGCGGCCTCTACCTGCCGCTCAAGGACGAGGAGGGGGTGCTCGGCGTCCTCATCTTCGAGGCGGAGCGGCCGGAGTTCCTCACCGAAGCCCAGCGGGAGCTGGCGGGAATCCTCGCCAACCAGACCGCCGTGGCCATGCGGAATGCGCAGCTCTACCACCAGGTCCCCCTCGTCCAGACGCTCGGGTCGCTCGCGGAGCGGCGCCGCGCGGTCATGCGGCTCCCGCGGCAGCGGCTTACCGTCTACGCCGTGGCCGCCGTCCTGACGCTCGCGGCGCTCACGCTCATCCAGTGGCCGCTCCGGGTGGGGGGCACCGAGCCGCGCTTCCGTCCCGCCGCGCGGATGGACGCGCGAGCGCTCGTGCCGGGCGTCGTCGAACGGGTCCATGTCGCCGAGGGGACGGCCGTCGCGCGGGGCGCGCCGATCGCGTCGCTCCGCGATCCCGCGCTGCGCGCCGCGCGGGCCGAGGTGGCAGCCGACGCGCTCGGGGCCGCGCGCGCGGCGGAGCGCGCCGCCAGCCGCGGCGATGCCGCCGGCGAGATCATGCAGCGCGCCCGCGCCGAGGCGTTCCGGAACGAGCTCGCGCTCCTCGATGAACAGGTGGAGGCGCTCGTGATCCGGGCACCGGTGGCGGGGGTCGTGCTCACGCCGCGGCCGGAGGAACAGGTGGGCCGCCGCGTCGACGCCGGGGAGGTGCTCGTCACGCTCGGCCGCGCCGATTCGCTCGAGCTCGAATTCGGCGTCGACGAGCGCGACATCGCCCGGGTGACGACGGGGCAGGAGGTGCGCCTCCGGGTGGACGCCCTTCCGCAGCGGACCTTCTCCGGCCGGGTCGTCTCGATCGCCGAGCTTCCCGCCGCCGAACGCGAGTCCGCGGCGTACCCGGTCCGGGCGCTGGTGGCCAATCCCGATGGCGTCCTCCGCCCCGGGATGACGGCCTACGCCCGCGTCCTGACCGAGCCGGCCTCCCTGGCCGGCCGGCTGGTGCGCGGCCCCGCCCGCTGGCTCCGACTCCTCTGGTGGAGGGTGCTCCCATGACACGACTGCCCCATCGCGCGCCCCTCCTCCTGATCGCATTGACGGCCGGGTGCGGCGCATCCGCCGCCCCGCCGCCCGATACCGCGGACGAGCCCACGATCGAGGCGGTCGCGGTCGAATCGGTCACGGTGAACGTGCCGCTCTCCTTCCCGGCGCAGCTCTACGTCGAGCGCGATGCGATGGTCCACGCGCGGTCGGAGGGAACGGTCCAGTGGCTCGGCGCCGATCTCGGGATGACGGTCCGCGCCGGGCAGGTCCTCGCGCGACTGGAGAGCACCGATCAGGAGATCGCGGCGGCGCGGGCCGAGGACGTCTACCAGACGGCGCTCAAGGCGGCCCAGCGGCAGCGCGAGCTCACCGCGCGCGAGGTCTCGACGGCGGAGGAGCTGGAGCGCACCGAATCGGAGCTCAAGCGCGCCGAGCTCGATCTGCGCCAGGCCCGGCGCGACCTCGAGCTCACCCGCGTCGTGGCCCCCTTTGCGGGCGTCGTGAGCGCACGCTATGCCCGGACCGGCCGGCTCGCCACCTCGGGGGATTCGCTCTTCCGCATCACCGCGCTGTCGCCGATGCTCGCCGCGGTGCAGATCCCCGAGACCGATGCGACCGGGCTCGGTCGCGGGAGCGGCGCGGAGGTGATCGGCAACGGCGGCGCCGGCGCCGCACGGGTCATTCGCGTCGGGCCGGTGGTGGACGCCGCCAGCGGAACCCGCCAGTTCGTGCTCGAGCTGGTCGAGGGCCGCGGGCTCCGGCCGGGCGGGGCGGTCACGGTCCGGATCGGGAGCGTCCGCCGCTCCGCGCTCGCGATACCCAGTGACGCCGTCGGCGATGGCGGGCTCGTGATGGTCATGGAAGGCGGCCGGGCCACCGCGCGCGCCGTGGCGCTCGGCGCCGACCTCGGCGACGGGCTCACCGAGGTGCTGAGCGGGCTCGCCCCGGGCGAGCGGGTCGTGCGCGCCGCGCGATGAATTCGAAGCCGCGGCTCCGGTCCGACCTGATTCTCGTGGAGCAGACCTACCGCGGCGAGCAGACGTACATCGTCAAGGACCCGACCACCCACAAGTACTTCCGGTTCCGCCCGATCGAGATCGTCGTGATGCAGTCGCTGAGCGGAGAACTGACCATTCCCGAGGCGGCGGCGGCGCTCGCGGAGGAGGGCGTGCCGGTGACCGCCTCGGCGCTTGGCGGGTTCGCACGCTCCCTCGACAAGATGGGGCTCATCGAGCGCTCGCTCGGCGAGCGAACCGTGCTCGAGCTCGAGCGGCTCCGC
>DASTYH010000322.1:0-3363 GCA_035765075.1 Gemmatimonadales bacterium | reverse complement strand
GAACGCCCCGACCCACCGCCACCGCTTCCGCATCCGGCGACGATGGAACAGGGGCATGCGCGCCGGCGGCACCGGGAGGCGCGGGCGCCCCTCGGGCGATCCGCGCCAGGGCAGGCGGGCGATCTCCGCATCTCTCACGCCTGATCCAGAAAGCGGAGGATCCGCTCGACGATCAACTCACCGAGATCCTCCTGGAGGAAGTGAGCCGCGCCCTCGATCGCCGTCTGCTCGTCCGCCGTCGGAATCGTCTTCGTGAACCGCTCACCGGCGCGCGGGAACGGAAACACCGGATCGCTGTCGGAGAACGCGACGAGGGCGGGCTTGTCCCACCTTCCCAGCTCGTCGGCCATCTCCCTCTGCTGAACGGCCATCGGATCGTCCTCGGACATCGGTACCAGGAGCGGGAACTGGGCCGCGCCCGCCTTCGACTCCGGGGTCGGGAACGGCGCCTCGTATCCGGCCACGACCTGATCCGGGAGCTCGGTCGTCGTGGCGCCCTGGACGATGAACCCGACCGGCAGGTCCGGGTTCCGCTCGGCGAAGTCCCGCCAGGCGATGAATCCCTTCGAAACCCGGCCGGTGAACAGGCCGGTGTTGAGGATCACCAGAGCCCCCACCCGGTCCGCGTTCTCGACCGCCCACCGAAGCCCGATCGGTCCGCCCCAGTCCTGCACGATGACGGTAGCGTCGCTCGGGTCGAGGCCCTCGAGCAGTCGCCCGATCAGCTCGCAATGCCGCTCGTAGCTGTACCAGCCGCGGTCCGTCGGCTTATCCGAGCGGCCGAACCCGGCGAGGTCGGGGCAGATCACGCGATGCCCGGCGGCGACCAGCGGCGGCAGCATCTTCCGGTAGAGGAACGCCCAGGTGGGCTCGCCGTGGAAGCAGACGACCGGTCCGGCCCCGTTCGCTCCGGTTTCGGGGGGCTCGTCGACATAGTGGAGGCGAAGACCGTCGAGATCCGCATAGTGCGGCTCGAACTCGTAGCCGGGGAGCCCCTCGAAGCGCTCGTCAGGAGTCCGAAAGACGTCCACCGGGAGAACATACGTGACGGAATGACGGCTTCGCCGGCTACGATCGCCACGCGCACCGCGGCCGCTCTACACTCCCCGCCTTCATGGCCGCCCCCGCCAGTCCCCAGACGAGTCGCGAGACGCCCGCGCCCACGCACGACCCCGCCGACGAGGCGATGTGCCTCCGGGCGCGAGAGCGCTACGCCTCCGACCGGAAGCGGGGCGGCCGCGTGCCCGGGCGGCGCCGGCGCCACGCCGCGCTTCCCAACCTGATCATCATTGGCGGGCTGAAGTGCGGGACGACGAGCATCCACCACTACCTCGGGCTTCATCCCGAGATCAACATGTCGAAGCCGAAGGAGCTCAACTTCTTCGTCGAGGAGCTCAACTGGGACCTGGGCCTGGACTGGTACAAGGGCCGCTTCGACGACCGCTTCCAGGTCCGGGGCGAGTCCTCACCCCACTACACGAACCTCCCCTACTTCGCGGGCGTCCCCGAGCGGATCGCCGAGCACATCCCCGACGCCAAGCTGATCTACATGGTGCGCGACCCGATCGCGCGAATCCTCTCCCACTGGCGGCACGCCGTCGGGGCCGGCTACGAGACCCGACCGATGGAGGAGGCGCTCGCGCGCCCCGACCAGACCTATGTCACGCGGTCTCGCTACTGGATGCAACTCCAGCCGTATCTCGAGCGCTTCGATCGCAGCCAGATCGAGGTGATCACCCAGGAGGAGCTTCAGACGGACCGCGAGGGGACGATGCGCCGGGCATTCCGCTTCGCCGGTGTCGACGAGAGCTTCTACTCAGAGCAGTTCGAGCGGGAGTGGGAGAAGTCGACCGCGAAGGAATCGGACAAGTACCAGTTCATGGAGACGCTGATCAAGCTGCCCGGGTTCCGCTCGTTCGATCGGAACTTCGATCGCCTCCCCGAGCGGATGCGCTGGATGGTCGAAAAGGTCGTGCACGATCCCGACGCCCCCTCCGCGCCGAAGCCGAGCCTCCCGGATCGGATCCAGGACGAGCTCACCGCTCAGTTCGGCGAGGACGTCGCCGCGCTTCAGCAGTTCGCCGGCCGCGAGTTCGCGGGCTGGAAACAGTACTCCTAGTCCGCGCCGACACCGCAATACCGACAGGCGGCGATGGCCTGGGCCCAAGCCCGCCGCGAACGGCCCACGTCGGGATGCACTGATGACCGGCGCCGGATCAGTGCGGGGCCGCGCGGCGGTACGGTGGCCCTCAATGGGCACCGAGACGGATCATCGCCGGGCCACCGCGGAACGGAACGTCGAGGCGTCTCTTCGCTGCATAACCTGGCGTCCATGAAGATCGCCGTAGCGGCGGATGAGCGGGTCGGGATCGCCGAGGCCCTGATCGATGAGCTCCGCAAGCGCGGCCACGAGCCGATTCCGCACGGCGCCCTGGCAGATGGGGAGCGCGACGACTGGGCCTGGGCAAGCGAGGCGGCGGCGCGGGACGTCGCCGAGGGCCGGGCTGATCAGGCGGTCGTCTGCTGCTGGACGGGGACCGGCGCCTCGATCGCAGCCAACAAGGTCGCGGGAGTCCGCGCCGCCCTCTGCCTCGACGCGCAGACCGCCGACGGCGCCCGCAAGTGGAACGACGCCAACGCACTCGCGATCAGCCTCAGGGCGACGTCCGAGGCGGAGCTCGGCGAGATCCTCGACGCCTGGTTCGGCGCGGAGCCGAGTCCCGACGCCGGCGACGTCGCCAACGTCGACCACATCTCCGAGATCGAGGACGGCGGATGAGCGGCGGCGGCGAGGCGCTCCCCTCCCGGATCCCGGGGAAGACCCACCCCGTCAGGCGTCTCCTCCCCGATCCAGCCGAGATCACGGTCGCCGAGCAGCTCGCCGAGCTCGACCTGAAGCCGCTCGCCCACCCGGACCGGCCGTACCTGATCCTCAACTTCGCCGCAACGCTCGACGGGCGCGCCGCGATCTCCGGCCGCTCCGGCCCGATCGGAAGCGACACCGACACGGAGATGCTCCAGCGCCTCCGCACCCGGGTGGACGCGGTGATGATCGGCGCGGGGACGATGCGCGCCGAGCGCTACGGCCGGATGGTCTCCAACCCCGACCTGCGCGCCTACCGCGAGCGGACGGGCCTCGCCCACGACCCGCTTGCGGTGATCGTCTCCAACCGGCTCGAGCTCCCCTGGGACGCGCCGCTCTTCACCGACGGCGGCGGCCGCTGCGTCGTCTTCACCGCCTCGGCCGAGGAGCCGCCGGAGACGGCGACTTCGGTGACCTGCATCCGGCATCCGGAGGGCGTCGCACTCGATCACTGCCTCGAGTGGCTGCGGAAGGAGCGGGGAATCCGCTCGGTCCTCTGC
>DASTYH010000321.1:0-5043 GCA_035765075.1 Gemmatimonadales bacterium | reverse complement strand
ACAAGGGCGAGGCCGAGCCCCCACCAGACCGCGGAGCGCTCGGCCCCATCCGTAAGCCGCCACCCTGCCAGGGCCACACCCAGCGCGACGAGCGCGGTGAGCAGTGCGTAGCGGGCGCCGGCCCTCACTTCCCGTCGCGCCGGTTGAGCTGCCGGATCAGCGACCACATCGTGCCGCCGAAACCGATGAACGCGCCCAGGATCGTGAAGAGCGCGCCGGTCCCGAGCTTCCCATCGAGCCACTGGCCGCCCAGCACGAAGAGCACCACGCTCGCCGCGAGCTGGACGCCCAGGCCGGCGTAGCGCATCCCTGAGGGTCCCTGCCGCTCGTCCTGGGGTTCCGGCACGGGGCCAAATTACCCGCTTGTGAAATATTTCGCAAGCTCGCCGGATGGGCGTCCGACCGGCTAGGTTGCAGGTTGCGCCGCAACTTATCGGACCGCTTCGGCGTACCGTTCTCTGACTCCCTGACCGGATTTCATGACCGCCATCGAAACCCATTCCCGCGACGACGTCCAGCAGCTCGCCCGCCTCCACGCCGCCGTCTCCCGCCTCAGGGAGCAGGTGGCCCGCCGGATCGTGGGCCAGGAGGAGGTCGTGGACGGGATCCTCACTGCGATTCTCGGCGGGGGGCACGCGCTCCTGATCGGCGTTCCCGGCCTCGCCAAGACCCTGATGGTCCAGACCGTGGCGGAGGCGCTCCGCCTCTCGTTCAACCGGGTCCAGTTCACCCCCGACCTCATGCCGAGCGACATCACCGGCACCGAGATCATCGAGGAGGACCTGACGACCGGCCGGCGCGCGTTCCGCTTCGTCCACGGACCGATCTTCGCCAACATGCTCCTGGCCGACGAGATCAACCGGACGCCGCCCAAGACCCAGGCGGCGCTGCTGCAGGCGATGCAGGAGCACCGGGTGACGGCGGGCGGAACCACCTATCCCCTTCCCGATCCGTTCTTCGTCCTGGCCACCCAGAATCCGATCGAGCAGGAGGGAACCTACCCCCTCCCCGAGGCGCAGCTCGACCGGTTCATGCTGGAGCTCCGGGTGGGGTATCCGAGCCGGGACGAGGAAGAGGCGATCGTCGAGCAGACGACGGGCGCCCTCCGGGAACCGGTGGAGCCGGCGCTCGATGCGGAGACGGTGCTGGCGATGCAGGCGCTGGTCCGGCGGATTCCGGTCTCGAAGGGACTGATCCGCGCGGCGGTGTCGCTCGCGCGGATGACCCGGCCTGCGGAGAGCGGTGCGCCGGCCGCGGTGAAGGAGTACGTGGACTGGGGCGCCGGCCCCCGCGCCTCGCAGTACCTCGTCCTCGGCGCCAAGGCGCGGGCGGCGATGGAGGGACGGCCGATGGCGGACCTCGACGACGTGCGACTCGTCGCCCCTGCGGTGCTCCGCCATCGCATCGTCACGAACTTCGCGGCGGAAGCGGCCAACCGGACGAGCCAGGACATCGTGAACGAGCTGCTCGAGGCAAAGGCGTGGCTCCGCGCCTGAGCGCGCCTCGCGGTATACGTATACAAGGAAAGCGCCCCGCGGAGGATCTGCGGGGCGCTTTCAGCTGGTGACGTTTCCGGCAGGAGCGGGTGATGCACCCGCCGGTCAGAAGATCCCCGGCATGCCCCCGACGATCCAGATCATCGGCGTGGCCAGAAACACCGGCACGAGGACCGTGAGCTCGAGCGCGTAGACCGCGCCGAAGAGCGCCGCATGCTCGTCGGTCGTGAGCGTGCGTCCGTTGGCCCCCGTAAGGGTGTCGCCGGTGCCATCGTAGGTGGCGTACACGTCGCCGTTCACCCGGATGGTCAGGTGCGTCTCCGGCTGGAACTCCCCGCTCAGCTCGATCCGGCCGTTGGGCGACTCCACGAGCTGCTCGAGCTCCGCGGTGTACGTGCCGGTGGCGTCGTTGCTCGTCCCGGAGAGCGACACGTCGAACACGATGTCGTGGCCCGGGAACTCCAGGCGCGAATCGAGGTCGTAGGTCACCACATCGCCGCTGGTCGCGACGTCGGCGGCGAAGTCCAGGTCGAGCCGGGATGCGCCGGTACCGATGTAGCCGGCGACGGACAGCGTGCCGTTCCCCTCGGTGCCGGTGGCGGTTGCGGTATAGTCCGCCTTGGTCTGGCCGCCCGAGACGGCGGTGAGCCGGGCCGCCAGCGTACTGCCGCTCGACTGGTCGATCAGGTCCACGTGGCCGGTCTCGACGAGCGGGCTCACGATGTCACCGAAGGCGTCTACCGCGTACAGGATGAAACGCACCCCGTTCGCCGGGGCGCCGGTGCGGTCCGAGGCGACCCAGTCGGCGGTGCCTTCGTCGTAGACGAAGGTCTTCCCCGCCACCTCGGGGGGAATGGACGCGAGGGACGCACTGATCGCCGTGGCCCCGCCCTTCCGGAAGAAGGTGTGCATGGCGCTCGCGGCCGCGGCGTTGCCGGCGCGGGTGAGCGAGAGGCTTTCGAGCGCGCCGAGGCCGAGGACGGCGCCGCCGAACTCGTTCTCGATGCCGCTGAAGGTGGGGCCGAGCTCGGCGAAGGTCGCGTCGCTGTCGAGCTGCTCGATGACCGCGAGGTCCGCCTGCATCCCCGCGGCGTCGAACTCGCTCGGTCCCGAATCGCCGCAGGCGGCGGTGAGGGCGAGGGCGGCGGCGGCAAGGGCGATGCGCGTCTTGCAGAATCCCATGGACGGTCTCCGAAGGGGTGAAGCGGCGCCCTCCGCCCGGGGGCGGGGGAAGGCGCCAAACCGTTGATTCCACGCGGGATAGGCGTGAAAGGAGCGCCGGTGCAAGCCGCTGCACCGGCGCTCCTCTTCCCTTCGGGGGCAACGGCCGTGCCGTTGCGGGGGCCTTACTGCTTCTGCCAGATGATCAGCGCGTCCGCCGGCTCTTCCGGCGTTTCCGGGTCGTCGTCGAAGTCGAAGGTGACCGACTCGTCGCGGATGGTGATCGTATCGCCGTCGCGCTCGATGTCGATCGTGCCGCCCTCCTCGGAGTCCACCACGTTGCCCGAGGCGTCGATGGTGAAGGTCCCGTTGGTCACGATCGGGTTGGGAAGACCGGGCGCGTCGAGCGTGAAGACGTAGGTCCCATCGCTGTTGATCGCGATCTCGCCCGAAAAGCCGTTGTCGATGAGATCGAAGACGTCGGAGCCTTCGTCGGCGGTGTACTGGTATCGGGTGATCTCCCAGGTGCCCTCGAGATCGTCGAGGGTCCAGTCGCCGGGGCCCACCGACTCGTCACTGCCGCAGGCCGCCGCTCCAAGGGCCAGCGCGAGTACCAGGCTGGCGGCCGCTGTCTTCTTCCGCATTGCAACTCCTTCGATGAGTGGTGCTGTCACCGGGTCCGGCGCGCCGATCGGCGCGATCCGGTCCCCGAATGGGGGACCCCGGAGAGTACGGCCGGACTCACTCTGCCGCCGTGCGCCCCGTCACGTCGCGCAAGCCGTTTCCGGACGGTAGGTTGAGCCTTGGTTGTACCTCCCTGCACAGATTGGGGTGTCCCTCTCGGCGAGCGGTCGATGGAGCCTCGTTTTCACCTGCGATGCCTGGGCGAGCCGGTCCTGACCGGCCCCGACGGCCAGCCGATCCGCTTCAAGGTGCGCAAGCACCTGGCGCTCCTCGTCTATCTCGCCGTCGAATCCCGGAGCCGGCACCGCCGGGAGCACCTGGCGGAGCTCCTCTGGGCCAATCTGCCGGAGGCGGAGGGCCGTCACTCCCTCGCCAACGCGCTGTCGATGCTGCGCGCGCGCTTCGGCCGGGACGTCGTGGAGGCGGGACGGGAGGATCTCCGCTGGGCCTATACCCGGCTCGACCTCGACCTCGACCGGCTCGCCGCGGGAAACGTCCTGGGAGACGACGTCGTTCCCGCGCTCGACGTGGCCGGATTCCTCGACGGCTTCGAGGTCCCCGCCGCGGCGGAGTTCATGCTCTGGCGGGAGCAGCAGCGGGCGCGCTGGCTCCCGCAGGTGCGGGACGCGCTGATCGTCCTGATGGACCGGGCGCGCCGCACCGGCGACTCGCGGCAGATCGAGCACCTGGCGGACCGGATGCTCGCGCTCGACGACCTGAGCGAAGAGGCCATCCGCGCCAAGATGGAGGCGCGCGCCTTTGCCGGGGACCGGCTCACCGCACTCAAGATCTTCGAAGCGTGGCGCGAGCGGCTCGACGAGGAGCTTGGGGCGAGCCCCTCGCCGCTGCTCGATGGCATGGCGCTCCGGCTCCGGAAGCGCGGCTGGGAGCGGAGCGCCGCGAGCCCGATTCCCGCCGTCCGCACCGAGCAGTGGAAGGACCGCGCGTTCATCGGGAGGGCCACGGAGTACCGTGCGCTCTACGAGGGATGGGAGCGCACCCAGCGCGGCGCGGCGGGGCACGCGCTCGTGGTGGGTGAATCGGGCATCGGCAAGAGCACCCTCGTCGAGCGGCTCACCACCGCAGCAGGGCTCGAGGGAGCGTCGGTGAGCCGGGTGCAGTGCTACGAGCTCGAGCGGGAGATCCCCTACGCGGCGGTCGGCGGGCTCGTCCGCGGGCTGCTCGACCGGGCGGGGGCCTCGGCGGTCTCCCCCGAGACACTTGCGGAGCTCGCGCGCACCGTCCCCGAGGTGCGCCGCCGTTTTCCGCATATTCCGCCGGCCGTCGAGAGCGAAGGGGAAACGGCACGCATCCGCCTCGCCGAGGCGATGCACCAGCTCGTGAGTGCGGTGGCGGAAGAGCACCCGCTCATTCTCGTGGTGGACGACCATCACCTCGCCGATGACGCCAGCCTCGCGGTGCTGCACCTCATCATGCGCCGGAGCGAGGGGGAGCCGCTCATGGTCATCCTCGTGGCCCGTCCCGGCGAGATGGGTGGCTCCCCGCAGGCCATCCGCCTCAAGGCGAGCCTGCCGCGGCTCGGCGCGAGCGCGGTGGAGCTTCCCCCGCTCACCGAGTCGGAGTCGGACCAGCTCGTGGGCTCGCTCATCCCGCCGGAAGCGCCGCAGCCGAACAGTGCGGTGCGGCGGGCGCTGGTGCAGGCGGCGCGCGGGTACCCGATGGTGCTCGAGCTCCTCTGCAA
>DASTYH010000320.1:0-4475 GCA_035765075.1 Gemmatimonadales bacterium | reverse complement strand
GCTGAAACTCCCCCGGGGATTGTTCCGTACTGAAACGTGAACCTGTGCCTTCGGGGGTGGCTGGAATGTTCGAGACCGTGATCGGTGGTGTGATGCTGCTGGGGACGATCGTGCTGGGTGTGGGGGGATACCTGATTTCCCGGGATTTCGTCCGCCGGCGGCTCCGGTTCGTGGATGCCGTTCGCTCCCCGCTCGCGCCGATCGCGGCGGGAGTGGCGGCCTTCCTCCTCCTCTGGCCGCTGAGCTGGCTGCCGGTCATCTCCGCGACACCCGCGGTCGTGTTCGGCTTCGGCTGCGCGTTTGGGACGGCGAGCGGGGTGAAGGCGCTGCGGCGCTTCGACGGGGAGCATCGCCAGCTGAGGCCCTGAGGGGTTTTCCCCTTCCCTGCCCGACTATCTTCTGCGCATGCCGAATGTCGCCTGCGTGCGCTGCGGCCAGGAGCGGGAGCAGATGCCGTTCCGGCCCTTCTCCAACGAGCTCGGACAGCGCGCCTACGAGGAGATCTGCAACGTCTGCTGGAGCGAGTGGCTGAAGCTCCAGCAGCAGCTCATCAACCACTACGGACTCAACCTGCGGGACCAGCGCGCCAAGGAGTTCCTCTTTGGCGAGATGGAGAAGTTCCTCTTCGCCCCCCGCGAGTAGCGGCCTACCAGCTCCGCCCCACCTTCAGGGTCAGATCGATGCCGGCATCTCCGGGGGCCAGGTCCTCGGAGAAGCCGACATGCCATTCACTTCCATCCCGCGATCGGCTGATCCATCCGAAATCCCCGGTGATCGCCCGGCGGTCGAGGGAGGGAATCGTCGTTCCCGCATAGAACGGCGAGTGATAGAAGAAATAGCCGTAGATGGACTGCCCGCCCCAGAGCCGCCAGCGGACTCCGGTCGTCCCCGAGATGAAGACCGTCCGCTGGTAGTCGGCGAGCTCACCGGCCTTCGGTGTCACGCCCGCCCCGATCGAGCCCTCGAATGTGAGCCAGGGACGGAGCGGCACACGAAGGGTGTGGACCAGATTCGCGCTCACGGTGCCACGGCCGAACTGGGCACGGGTGGCCGTCGGAAGGCTCACGGTCACGGCGGTCTGCTGCGTGAGGGAATGGCGGATGCCCAGCGTCGCTTCCACGTCCCCGAACGCGATCGACGTGGCGTCGTAGGCCAGCTCGCGGCCGTCGGGGAGCAGGAGCTCGTTGGCGTACACGTTTCGCGGCCGCGCCTCCCGCTCCGGCTGCTCGAAATTGATGATGTCGTGGTACCAGAAGAAGAACCCGTCGGCAAAGCCGGAGTACGAGCCGCCGATGGCGCCGCGGACCGCCAGGAAGGCGGCGGGGCTGAGCTCCCGGGTCCAGGTGGCCGATGCGCGCATGAATTCCGCATCGAGGAGATAGCGCGTCCCCGGCGGCAATTCGAATTCGATGGCGTTGCCGTACTCCACCGTCAGGGCGATACCGCCCCGCGACCCGGAGAAGACGTCGAACGGCTGATGTGCAAGGGCGCTGCGCGATGCGGCGAAGGGGTTGAGCGGTCGATGGTAGGGAAGCGACTGCGCACGGGCCGGCAGAGCCCCCGCAACGACGAGCGCGAGCAGGGCGACAGCGGTGGATTTCATGGAGGGAAGAAAGGTAGCAGACGGCAGGCGGACGGCGGTAGGCGCCTACGGTCTGCTACCGACCTTCCCGGTCACACTCCGCCGCTTCCGGTCGCGGACGATGTCGAGGCGAAACTCCTCGTCCTGGTCGTAGCTGCTCAGGATGCGAAGGAGATGTCCGGGGCTCTCCGGTTCCCGCCCGTCCACCCTGAGGACCACGTCGCCTCCGCGCAACGGGAGGCCCGAGCGCGAGGGAACGCTGATCACGAGCACCCCCTCGCCGATCCCGAAATAGCGGCCGAGGTCAGGATTCAGCGGCGCGAGCTGGAGATTCCCGAGCGGCGAGGCGAGGAAGGAATACCGCTGCCCAATCGCCGGCATGTCTTCGAGCCGGCCCCGAAGCTCCAGCATCGCCTCCCGCTGCCGCTCGGGCTCGGTCACGTACACCATGACGTCGCGCCGGGGCTCGGTGGCGATGTGCACGGTACGCGTGTCGCTCCCGCGGCGAAGCTGGAGGAGGACGGTGTCGCCCGGCGCGCGCTGGGCCATCCGCTCGATCAGCCGAAGGCCGGGTGAGGCGACCCGCACGCCGGGGGGAGCGGTCATGACGAGCGGGAATCCGTCGACCCGGGTGATGATGTCCCCCGACCGGATGCCGGCGCGATGCGCGGGCCCTCCGGGCGTGACGCTCTCGACGCGGGCGCCGATCGAATCCGTGGCGCTCGCCTCCGTCCCGACCACGATGCCGAGGGTGGGCCGCACCGTGACGACGCGATAGGGGGCGGTCCCCGTGACCCGCTGCGGGGCCTTCGGGGCGGGCTCCTGGGCGCCGAGCGGTGCCGCGACGGCCGCCAGGGCCAGTGGAATCAGCGAGAGAGGAATCTGGCGCATACGGTCTAGAGGCCCACCCGGCTGGCTCGGGTCACGTGGACGTCCACGAGGGCGTCGAGCAGTCCCACCCGCTCCCGCCAGAGCTGGAGCAGCTCCTCCTCCCGCGCGTTCCGCGAGCGCTCGAGCTCGGTGACCTGAAGCTCCTGGTCGAGCGCCGCGATCCGGTCTTCCAGCACCTGCGCCACGCGCGCGGTGTGGCCGTCGATGACGCGCGCTTCCGGATTGTAGGCGTCGAGCACCGTCTCCAGCGCCTGCGAGCGCTCGCGCGCTTCGGCGATCTCGCCGGCCACCGGCTCCGGGACCGATTCGACCGGGACCGACCGGGGTCCCACCGCGGCGATGGCCGCAATCGAAGCCGCCAGCGCGAGCCCCGCTCCGCCCGCCCACCGGACCCCGCGCCGGCGGCGCTCCTGGCGGCGGCGGGCGTCCACGGCGGGCCAGAGATCGCGCGCGGGCCGGAGCGTCGGCAGGGCGCGCAGCCGGGCCGCGCGCTGGTGCAGCCGGTCCAGCTCGCCGGCGCAGAGGGGGCATTCCCCGATATGTTCGCGGGCGGCGGCGGTGCCGGGCTCGGAGCCCGCGTCGCGCAGCGCCACCAGCTGTTCCATGTTCAAGTGTGTCATGCGGTTACCTCCTCTCCCAGCCACCGGCGCAGCCGGGCGTGCGCCCGGGCGAGCTGGGACTTGGAGAAGCTCACCGTCCGGCCCATCATCGCCGCGATTTCCTCGTGCGTATAGCCTTCGACATCGTGGAGCCAGACGACGGCGCGGGACGTCTCTCCCAGCCGCTCGAGCGCCGCCTCCAGGTCCATCCGGAGCGCCGTGTCCTCCCGGCGCATCGGCACGAACTCGTCCTCCAGCTCGTCGGTCTCCCGGTACTTGTTCCGCCGGAGCCGCATGAGCGCCTTGCTGGCCGCGATGGTCCGGATCCACCCCCAGATGCTCCCCTCCCCGCGGAAATGCCGGATGCTCCGGCACACCTCGAAGAAGGTCTCCTGGACCACGTCCTCCGCATCCTCCGTGGTCCGGCAGATCCGGCGCGAGAGGTTGTAGACCGGCCCCTCGAAGGCGCGGAAGAGCGCCTCGAGCGCCGCCGAGTCGCCCATCCGGGCCCGGGCCAGCACAGCGTCGGCGTTCGCCGCGAACGTGGGGTCCATGAAGAGCGCTCGGGTCATGGTGACTCTTAAGATGCGGGATGGGGGTGGATGGTCGCAAATGAGGATGGACCCTATTTTCCGCCGATGCCCACCCCGACCTCCGCCGGCACGCCTCCCGATATCTCGACCTGGCTCCATCACCTCGAGGATGAGGCGGACGCCGCCTACCTCTACCGCGAGCTGGCCCGGGCGGAGGCCGACCCCGCCCGCTCCAAGCTCTACCTCCAGCTGGCGGAGGTGGAGGACCGGCATGTGGCGATGTGGCGGACGCTCCTCGCCGAGCAGGGCCGGGAGGTGGCGATCCCTGCCCCCTCCGCCGGGGCGCGCTTCCGCGCCTGGACGGCCAGGCGGGTCGGTCCCGGGCTCCTCCTCCCGATGCTGCTCGAGGAGGAGGGGCGCGAGGTCAAGGGTTACCTCAAGCTCTACCAGACCGCGCCCGACGGCCCCTCCGGCCCGACCGCCCTCACCCTCGCGCGGGAATCGAAGGAGCACGCCGAGACGCTCGGCCGGATGGCGGGCACGGCCGGGGAGCCGTGGCACAAGACCGGCGCCGGCGGCTTCCTCAGGAACGTCGTCTACGGATTCAACGACGGCCTGACCGCCAATTTCGGGCTCGTGGCGGGGATGATCGGCGCCCAGGCGAGCATGGCGACCGCGGAGCACGCCGTGCTGGTCGCAGGTCTCGCGGGGACCGTGGCGGACGCGCTCTCGATGGGCGCGTCCGGCTACCTGGCGGCCAAGAGCGAGCGCGAGGTCTTCGAGCACGAGATCGCCATGGAACGGGAGGAGATCCGGCTGATGCCGGAGCTCGAGCGGGAAGAGCTGAGTCTCATCTACCAGGCGAAGGGG
>DASTYH010000319.1:0-4071 GCA_035765075.1 Gemmatimonadales bacterium | reverse complement strand
TCCTGGTAGGCGCCGGTGAGGAAGATCCCCAGGATGTAGGGCTCGCCCGCCGCCGCCGGATGCAGCTCGAGGGAGGGCTTCCCCTTCCGGCCGCCGGCAAAGCGGTCGATCACGCCGTCCGAATCGCACGTCACGTCCTGCAGCGTGCCGCGGCGGCTCGGCCGCTCGTCGAGACGGTGGATGGGCATGATCGGAAAAAGCTGGTCAATGGCCCAGTTGTCGGGGAGCGACTGGAACACCGAGAAGTTGCAGAAGTAGCGGTCCACCAGCTCCGCCTCGATGTGGGCCATGATCTCGGGGTGCGCCGCCCGGTCGTCCGCGATGAGGTTCTGGATCGCCGTGAGGGTGGAGAGATAGAACTGTTCCGCGTCGGCCTTGTCCCTGAGGGAGAACACGCCGCTGGCGAAGTACTCGTTGGTCCGTTCCTTGGCGTAGATCGTGTCGTGGAACGCCTCGTCCACCCGGTCGAGGGAGAGGGACTCGAGGGTCTCGCCCATCTCCACGAGGAGGGGATGCGCGTTCTCGGGATCGAGGCGCGGTGCCGCCGGCTCCACCTGCGACTCGATGTCGATCACGTTGATGAGGAGGAGCGAGTGGTGCGCCGTGAGCGCGCGCCCAGACTCCGAGATGATGTCCGGCATCGGCAGCTCGTGCGTCCGGCACACCGTCCCGATCGTGTAGATGACGTCGTTGGCGTACTCCCGCATCGTGTAGTTGACGCTGGCCGGCCGCGTCGAGCGGGAGCCGTCGTAGTCCACCCCGAGCCCGCCGCCGACGTCCACGTGGGTGATCCCGAAGCCCATGTTGCGGAGCTCCACGTAGAACCGCCCGATCTCCTCCAGCCCCGCCTTCACGAAGCGGATGTCGGTGATCTGGCTGCCGAGATGGAAATGGACCAGGCGCAGGAGGTCCTTCCGCCCGAGCTCCCCCAGCCGGTCGAGGAGGCGCATCAGCTCCACCGCGCTCAGTCCGAACTTCGACTTCTCCCCGCCGCTCTTTGCCCAGCGGCCGGAGCCCTCGGTCGCGAGCTTGATCCGGACGCCGAGCGTCGGCTCCACCTTCATCTCCTCGGCGACCCGGAGGACCACGTCCAGCTCGTGCAGCTGCTCCATGACGATGAAGACGGTGTGCCCGAGCTTCTGCCCCATGAGGGCGAGCCGCAGGAACTCCTCATCCTTGTAGCCGTTGCAGACGATGACGTGCTTGGTGCTCTCGTTGAGGCCGAGTACCGCCTGCAGCTCCGGCTTGCTGCCGCATTCGAGCCCCACCCCGTGCGGGGCGCCGAATTCCACGATCTCCTGCACCACGTGCCGCTGCTGATTGACCTTGATCGGATAGACCGTGGTGTAGGTCCCGGCGTACCCGAACTCCTGAATGGCGCTCGCGAACTTCTCGGCCAGCGTGACGATGCGGGAGCGCAGGATGTCGGAGAACCGGAGGAGGAGCGGAAGGCCGACGCCCTGCGCCTGCAGGTCGAGCGCGAGCCGGTACAGGTCGAGTCCGCGCGCAGGCTTCGCGTCCGGATGGACCGTCACGTGACCTTCGGGGCTGATCCGGAAATATCCGAGGCCCCAGCCCGTCATGTTGTAGAGCTTTTCGGAGTCCTTCGTGGTCCAGGTGGCGGGGGCGGTTACGGTCGTGGCGATGGTGTGCTCCTGTAGGGGCCGATCACGGGATTGAGAACGTAATGAGCCCGGCCGGTCGAGGAAAGCAGTGCGGCACGGCACTGGCGCCGGGCCCGTTCTGCGGCGGCCCCGCTGTGGCGCCTGCGCCACGCCACTCGGTCGGGGCATCCGGGGGAGTGGCCGCGCGGCCATTTCCTGCTCAGTTCATGCCATCTAAGTCGTTGTGGAGTCAGCACTTGTGGTCAATGACCGAGGCGAATTACCCGAGGGCACGAAGCTCGCATGAGAGGGTGCCAAGCGACCGAGTGGCAGTCTCGGCGCCCCGGACGCATGACCTGCCGACACTGTCTCACGCGAGGCTACGCATATGGTGGTACCGAGTCTGATTCCGACGCGCCGGTTCCCGGACGCCGTACGCATCGACCTTCAGGTGACGTACGCCCGAGCCTGGGAGGCGCTGACCCAAACGCATGAAGAGCAGGCCGTCATCTTCGTCCGGCGGCTGCGCGGCCGCCTCAGCGCCGAGGAGGCGCTGGTCCGCTACGTCCGCGAGGTGGCCGTGCCGATCCACATGCAGGAGACGGTGCGGGCGCGTGCCCTCCTCGCCCTGACGCCCGAGGAGCGGGCGGATGCCGGTCCGGAGGCTGGTGAATCGTGGCGCCTCCTCCGCCCCGATCATCTCGTCGAGGCAATCCGTCGCCGCGCCCGCTACGTCGAGGAGACCACCCTGGCGATCCGCCTTGCGGCCTCGGCCGCGGACGAGGCCGTCGCGGCGACCCACGTGCGCATGGCCCTCGAGGTCGCCCGGACGCTGGGCACCTGCCTCCCGGTGGACGAGGCGCTGATGCACTACATTCGAGCATTCGAGCTCGCGTCCGTCCCGGCGCAGCTCGTGTTCCAGCGCGCCATGGCGAGCCTCGCCGACGCCGAGGCCGCCCGCGAGGAGCGCCCGGTCGAAGCGCCGGTGCTCGTGGAGCGCCGCCGCCAGATTTCGCCGATACTGGGCCTGCGCGCGCTCGGCTGACGACCGCGCAGCACCGGTCGCGATCGGCGGGCCCGGGACCTCCCGGGCCCGCCGTGTCTTTGGGGAGACGAGATTCGATGAGCTGGTCGTTCCGCATCGCCCGGATCGCCGGGACCGACGTGAAGGTCCACATCACGTTCCTCCTTCTACTCGGCGTCTTCTGGTTCACCGGCGGCGCGGCGGCCGGCCTCCTCCTCCTCGCACTCTTCGGGTGCGTGCTGCTCCACGAATTCGGTCACATCGCCATGGCCGCCCGCTTCGGCGTCCGCACGCCCGACGTCATCCTCCTGCCCATCGGGGGGCTTGCCCGGCTCGAGCGAATGCCCGACGAGCCCCGCCAGGAGCTCCTCATCGCGGTGGCGGGCCCGGTCGTCACCGTCCTCATCGCGGCAGCGCTGTATGCGTGGCTCGCGCTGACCGGTGCGCGCCCCGCGCTCTTCCCGGGATTCACCGTGGGAGAGACGGGCTTCGTCGAGACGCTCTACCGGATCAACGTCCTCATTCTCCTCTTCAACCTCCTCCCCGCCTTTCCGCTCGACGGCGGCCGAGTGCTGCGTGCCCTGCTGGCGGCGCGACTCGGACTCGAGCGCGCCACCCGCATCGCCGCATCGGTGGGCCAGCTCCTGGCCTTCGTAATCGGGTTCTTCGCCATCATGTCCGGCGCCATTCTCCTGCTCCTCATCGCCTTCTTCATCTTCATCGGCGCGGGCGGGGAGGCGAGCGCGGTCGCAACGCGAATCGCAGGCCGGGGGCTCGCCGTCCGGGACATGATGGTCACCGAGTTCCGGACGCTCCCGATCCACGCGACGCTTGCGGACGCGGCCGAAGCCCTCGTGGCGGGGGAGCAGCGCGAGTTTCCGATCGTGGACAACCTCGGCGCGGTGGAGGGCGTCCTCACCCGTGACGACCTGGTGCGCGGGCTCGCGGCGCATGGCGGGGCCGGACTCGCGCGGGAGGCGATGGCCGCCAGGGCTCCGCAGCTTTCGCCGGACCTCAAGTTCGAGGACGCGCTGGCCCGCCTCCAGGCGAGCAGACTCCCGGCGCTGCCGGTCACCGAGGGGGGACGGCTGGTCGGGCTGCTCACCATGGACAACATCACCGACCTGCTGCTCGTCCGACGCGCGGTCCGCCGCGAGCCGGGGCCGCAAGCGGGGCGCGCGCCATCGTGACGGCGGCCACCGTGACTCCCCCGCTTCACGTCGCGATCACCGGTGCGACGGGGCTCATCGGCTCCGCGCTGGGGCGGGAGCTTCGCGCCGACGGGCATCGGGTGACATCGATTACCCGGAACCCGTCCGCCCCCGGCGACGTGGGGTGGGATCCCGATGCGGGGCGGCTGGACGCGCCCGCCCTCGACGGGGTGGATGCCGTCGTGCATCTGGCGGCCGAGTCCCTCGACGCCCGCTGGACGCGCGAGCGCAT
>DASTYH010000318.1:0-2419 GCA_035765075.1 Gemmatimonadales bacterium | reverse complement strand
CCTTCTTGCCGACGCTGAATCCCTCGAATCCGCGCTCGACGATGAACGCGGTGATCCCCTTGTAGCCCTTGGAGAAGTCGGCGTTGGCGAAGACGATGAAGAATTCCGCCTCGGCGCCGTTGGTGATCCAGAACTTCCGGCCGGTGATCTCCCAGGTTCCGTCCTTGAGCTCCGCCCTGGACTCGAGGGCAAAGGCGTCGCTCCCGCTCGCCGGCTCGGAGAGCGCAAAGGCGCCCAGCATCCCCGAGGTGAGGCGCGGGAAGTAGCGTTCCTTCTGCTCGTCGTTGGCCCAGCGGAGGATGCAGTTGTTCACGAGGGTGTTGTGGACGTCCACGTAGATCGCCGCGGAGGCGTCCACCCGGGCCAGCTCCTCGATGGCGAGCACGGCGAGGAAGATCCCTGCGCCGGCGCCGCCGAGGTTCTCCGGGACCTCGATCCCCATGAGTCCCATCTCGAAGAACTTGGGGATGATGTCCACGTTGAACTTCCCCGCCTCGTCCATCTCGCTCACATGCGGCCGGATCTCCGTCTCGGCAAACTCGCGGACGGCGTCCCGGAACATGGTCTCCTCTTCGGAGAGCACGGTGAGCGGGGGGGAGGCGTGGGTGGAAAGCTCCTGCATCGGTCGATCTCCGCTGGGGTCGGTGTCGGCAACGGGGTGAAGATACCGCCGCCGATGGCTCCCCTCAACGTGCGCTCGAGAGATCTCCGAGCACGTCGAGCGCCACCGGGACGCGGCCGAGGGGCGCGGAGACCTGGGCGCCGCGGACCCGGGTGCGCACCGCCGCCAGCATCTCCCGGGCAATCGCCACCCCCTCCGCGAGCGCCGCGTCCTTCCCCTCGGCACTGGCCCGGCGCATCCGCTCCATCACATCCGGCGGCACGGTGATCCCCGGAACCTCATTGGCGAGGAACTCGGCGTTCCGGAGCGAGACGAGCGGCCAGATCCCCGCCACGATCGGGATCCCGAAGGGTTCCGCGCGCTCGAGGAAGCGATCCAGCTGCGCGAGGTCGAAGACCGGCTGGGTGACCGCGTACTCGGCGCCGGCTTCGACCTTCCAGGCGAAGCGCTTGAGCTCGCGGTCGAAGTCGGGGGCCGCCGGATTGACGCCCACACCGATCACGAACTTCGTCGTGCCGCCGAGCGGATTCCCGCCCGGATCGAGCCCATGGTTCAGCCGCGACACGAGGTTCGTGAGGCCGATCGAGTCGATGTCGAAGACCGCGGTCGCGTCGGGGTACGGCCCCATCTTGGGCGGGTCGCCGGTGATGAGGAGGAGGTTGTCGAGGCCGCTCGCCGAGGCGCCGAGGAGGTCGGAGAGCATCCCGAGGAGGTTCCGGTCGCGGCAGGCGTAGTGCACCACCGCCTCCATGCCCACCTCGCGCTGGATGAGGAGGGCGGAGAGGAGGGCGCCCATGCGGCTCTGGGCGCGCGGGCCGTCGGGCACGTTCACGGCATCCACCCCCGCGTCCCGGAGCTGGCGCACCTGGGCGAGCATCGGCGCCGGGTCGACGCCCTTCGGCGGGACGATCTCGACGGTGGTGACGAACGTCCCGGCCGCGAGCTTTGCGCCGAGGGACGTGCGCTCCGCCAGCGGAACCGGCGCCACGCCGGCCGCGGCGTGCGGCGACGGCATGGCAATGGTGGTGTGCCGCGGCGAGACGCTCTGCACGAAGCCGACGATCGCCTTGATGTGCGCGGGCGTCGTGCCGCAGCACCCGCCCACGAAGCGCGACCCCGCCTCCACCATCCGCCGCGCATAGCTCGCCATGTACTCGGGGCTCGCCATGTAGATCTTCCGATCGCCCACCTCGCGCGGGAGGCCGGCGTTCGGCTGCGCCACGAGCGGCACGGACACGACGCGCGCCAGCGCCTCGATCGCCTCCAGGACCCCGTGGGGTCCGACGGAGCAATTGACGCCGATGACGTTCGCGCCCAGGGCCTCGAGCTCGGGCCCGAACGCGGAGGGCTCGGTGCCGTACGCGGTGCGGCCGTCGATCCCGACGGTCATCTGCGCGAGGATGGGAAGATCCGTATGCTCGCGCACCGCGGCGAGGGCGGCCGCGAGCTCGGCGACGTCGCTGAACGTCTCCAGGATGAACCCGTCGACGCCGCCGTCGAGAAGCCCGCGGACCTGCCGGCCAAACGCCGCCCGTGCTTCGTCGCGGCCGAGCTCGCCGAAGGGCTCGATCCGGACGCCCAGCGGGCCGATGGCGCCGGCCACCGCGGCGCGCTCGCCCGCCGCCTCGCGGGCGAGCGCGGCCGCCGCCGCATTGATCCGCTCGGTATCGGCCGCCAGCCCGTGGCTCGCGAGCTTGACCGGATTGGCGCCGAAGGTGTTGGTCTCCAGGAGGTCCGCCCCGGCGCGGACATACTCGCGGTGGATCTCGCGCACGAGCTCCGGCTGCCGGAGGTTCA
>DASTYH010000317.1:0-2160 GCA_035765075.1 Gemmatimonadales bacterium | reverse complement strand
GCGGAACGCGGCGGCGGGGGCGCTCCGCCAGCTCGATCCCGCCATCACCCGCCGGCGCCGGCTCCGCATGTTCGCCTTCTCGATCGAGCCGGTCGAGGGCGCCTTCCCCGCGCGGACCCACTGGGACGAGCTCCAGCTGCTCCAGGAGTGGGGCTTCCAGGTCGAGCCGCACCGGCAGCGCTATGAGTCGCTGGCCGACGTACAGGCCGCCGTCCCCAGCTTCGAGACGCTCATCGCGGTCCTTCCCTTCCAGGCCGACGGTGTCGTGATCAAGGTGGATCCGCTCGCGCTCCACACCGAGCTCGGCGTGGTCGGAGGCCGCGATCCCCGGTGGGCCATTGCCCGGAAGTTCGCGCCGGAGGTGGCGGTGACGCAGCTCCGCGCGATCCGCATCAACGTCGGCCGCACCGGGGCGCTCAACCCCTACGCCGAGCTCGAGCCGGTGGAGGTGAGCGGCGTGACCGTCTCCGCTGCGACGCTCCACAACGAGGAGCTGATCGCGCAGAAGGACATCCGCGAGGGGGACTGGGTGGAGGTGATGCGCGCGGGCGAGGTGATCCCCCAGATCATCGCGCCGCTCCCCGCCCGCCGCACCGGGAAGGAGCGCCCTTTCCGGATGCCTGACGAATGTCCCCGCTGCGGGACCCCGGTGGAGCGCCCCGCGGACGAGGCGATGCGGTACTGCCCGAACGTTTCGTGTCCGGGGCGCGTGCTCGAGGGAATCGTCCACTTTGCCGGCCGCGACGCGATGGATATCCGGGGCCTCGGCTACGAGCGGGTGCGCCAGCTCCTCACCGAGGGGCTCATCGAGGACGTGGCCGATCTCTACCTCCTCGACGTGGACCGCCTGGTCCAGCTCGAGCGGTTCGCGCAACAGTCGGCCGCGCAGCTGGTGCAGGCGATCGCCGCATCGAAGGCGCAGCCCCTCTCCCTGCTCCTCTTCGGACTCGGGATCCGGCACGTGGGAAAGACCGTCGCCCAGCTCCTGGCGCGCCGCTTCGGCACGATGGACGCGCTGATGGACGCGTCGGCGGAGACGATCGCCGATGTCACGGGAATCGGGCCCACGATCGCCGATGCGGTGACGCGGTTCTTCGCCGAACGGCGGAACCGCAACCTGGTCGAACGGCTCCGGAAGGCGGGGCTCACCTTCAGCGAGCCGACCGCCGCGCCGGCCGAGGGCCCGCTCACCGGGCGGACCTACGTCCTGACCGGCACCCTCCCCACCCTCTCGCGCGCGCGCGCCACCGAGCTGATCGAGCGCGCCGGGGGGCGGGTGGCCGGCAGCGTCAGCCGGAAGACGGACGCGGTGGTGGCGGGCGAGGATGCCGGGAGCAAGCTCGAGAAGGCCAGGTCCCTGGACGTCGAGGTGATCGACGAGGCGGAACTCTTGCGCCGCGTCGGCGAATCGGCCTAGCTTCGCTTACCTCTTACGCCGAATGCCAATGACCGCTCCGCTCCTCTCCGCCAGCAGCTGCGTCGGCCTCGGTCGCCGCTCTCTCCAGCAGCTCCGCCTCACCCTCGAGCGGGATGCCGGGCTCCAGGCCGCGAGCTACCTCCAGGAAGCGGGCTTTGCCGGAGGCGAGGAGCTCTACGCGGCGTACACGCAGTGGCTCGCCTCCGCGGTCGGCGTCTCCGATCCCGGCTCCCTCGATGCCGCGCGGCTGAGCGAGGTGCTCTCCCGCTTCTTCAGCGACATGGGCTGGGGCGCGCTCACGGCACGCCCGCTCGGGCCCGCCGTGCTGGCGCTCGATTCGGCGGAGTGGGCGGAAGCCGTGGATCACGGCGGCGCGGTGTACCCCTCCTGCCACCTCTCCTGCGGGCTCCTGGCGGACTTCATGGGGCGGATGTCGGGGGGACGGATGGCGGTGATGGAAGTCGAGTGCCGCTCCCGCGGCGACGCCCGCTGCCGCTTCCTCGCGGGCGCGCCCGAGACGATGGGCACGCTCTACGAGCGCATGGCCCAGGGCATGGCCTACGGGGAAGGCCTCGGCCTCGAGCAACCCCAAGCGGCCGGCTGAACGGACGTAACTTCTTCTAGCACGAAGGCGCGAAGTCACGAAGGCGCGAAATGATGTGTTGTGGTCTCATCCGGCGACCACCCCAACACACACTTCGCGCCTTCGCGGCTTCGTGTCTTCGCGCTAGGAAGAAGACATT
>DASTYH010000316.1:0-16274 GCA_035765075.1 Gemmatimonadales bacterium | reverse complement strand
GGCGATTCCGGCCTACCGGATCGCGCTTGTCCGCTCGCTCGCGAAGCGCGGTGCCTGGGACTCGGCCCTCGCGACTGCCGAAGCCGCCGGCGCGGCCCCCATCCTGGGAGGCGCGGCCGGCGTGTACCGCCTGGCCGTGCTCGCAGCATGGCTTGGGGCAGTTCCGCGCGAGGCCGCCATCCGGCGCCGCGCCGCGGCGGCGCGCGCCACCGAGGGCGATTCCGCCGGGCGCGCGGAACTCTACTGGCTTGACGGGGTGCTGGCGTTCGCCGGCGGGGATAGCGCCGCCCTCGACGCGGCAATCTCGGGTCTCGTGAACACGTCGCCCGCCGTGGGGTCGGAGTTGCGACGGTCGCTCGCGGCGCTCGCCCAGGGTCTTCGCGGCGAGCGCGAGGCGGCCGCTCGGGAGCTGGTGGCGGTCGACGCCCCGCAGGCCCAGCGCGGGTACGCCGGTAACGCGGCATATCCGGTGCTCAACATCGTGGCCCGGATGACGGCCGCCCGATGGGTCGCCGCGCAGGGGCGATACGTCGAAGCGGAGATGCTGCTCAACGGGGTGAGTGGCGTGTACACCGTCCACGCGGGCACGAGTCACGCTGACATGGTCTGGCCGCTGGTCGAGCTCGAGCTTGCGCGCGTGGCGGAGGCCGCTGGGGCGCCGGAGACCGCGGCGGCGCATTACCGGGAGTTCCTGCGGGTATATGACCTGGCGCCGCCTGCTCATCGCGACCTGGTCTTGGCCGCGCGGGCGGCGGTGGCGCGCTAGCGCGCGCGGTGGTCGTTCACCCGGTATCCGGCGTCGCCACAGCGCGCCGGTAGCCCTCCCGCACCCGCAGGATGGCCCGCCGGAAGAAGCCGTAGAGCTTCCAGATCACGAAGCCCGCGATCAGGACGAGGATCACGACGATGAATGCCGTGAGCACCGGGTGCGTCGCGGCCAGCCAGCTGAGGCCGATGGCGAGCGCGTCCTCCGCGAGGCTGAGAATCCAGTTGCTGAACGGCTCCGGGCTCGTATTGGCGGCGGCGCGCGCGGACGCCTTGGCGCCATGGGACGTGAGCGCGACACTCCCGCCGAGGAGACCGGCGCCAAGCCGCCAGATCTCCGGGACGTCCCCTCCGAAGGAAGCGTACGCGAGGACCATGGCGGCCGGCGGCCGGATGAAGGTGTGGACGGCGTCCCAGGCGCTGTCCACCAGCGGGATCTTGTCGGCCACGAACTCGATGATGAAGAGCGTGATCGCGATCCCCATGACCACGGGATGCGAGAGGATCTGCAGCGAGGCGGGCAGCTCGACGATACCGAGCCGCTGGAAGAGACCGGCGACGGCCATCGTGAGGTAGAGATTGAGTCCCGATGCGAAGGAGGTCCCGAGTGCAAAGCCGAGCGTCTGCAGCGGATCCACAGTGCACCTCGTTTCGCCACGTCGACCGGCAGCAGGAGGTCCCCGCACCCCGCCCATGCGACTGGGGGCCGGATGATGCGGGCGCGTCACTGAATCATACGACCGGCGGGGAGCGGCGAAAGGGGAGGACCGACTGCGGCGGTACGCGGAACGCAATGAGCAACCAACAATCACGCAACCCAGCTACCTAGCTACCTAGCTCCAGCGACCTGTCTCCCGCCTACCGTCTACCGTCTACCGCCACTCGACATCCACGTTCCCCACCGTCGTCGCCAGTGAGACGGCGACCTTGTGGCGGGACGTCGCATAGCCCGGCGAGAGATAGGCGCTGCCGTCGCGGGTCCACCCTCCCTCGTCGAAGGTCGAGAGGAAGCGCTCCATCTCGACGCGTACGCCGACGCTCCGGGGAAGGCGCAGGGTGAGGTCCACCATGGTGAGCCGCACGTCGAGCCGGGCATCGTTGGTCCAGGCGCCGCCCAGGTCGAGCGTTGCCGTGCCGACGCCGCCCGTGAAGACGATCCGCTCGCAGCGGCTGTTGCCGATCCCCGCGAAGACGACTTCGGCGGCCCCCGCCTCGACGACCGCGGAGGCGCAGCGGGTGGTGTTGGGTCGGGAAAAACGAATCGCCGCCCGGCTCGCGCCGGTCTCGACCCGGAGCGAGGTGAGCCGGAGCCCGCCGAGCTCGATGTCGGCGTCGACCGCACCGAGCGTCACGTCGAGCGCGAGCGCCACGGCGGGGGAAAGCGTCACGTGCGCCGACTGCTCCAGGTGTCCGGGGGAGGAAACGCGAATACCGGACCGGCCGGTGCTCTCGAGACCGAGCCGCACGCTTCCGGTGGCTGGGTCGAACCGGCTGGCCGGTCGGAACCGCTCGGCGTCATAGGTGAGGGCAAAGCCGTACAGCTGTCCCGCCGGACCTGGCGCGAGCCGGAGGGTGCCGGCCGCGAAGTCGAGGCGGGTGGTGAGCCGGGTCTCGCCGTGGCGCTGCCGCGCGGAGGAGAAATCCCGCATCTGCTGCGCCGCCCCCCGCTCCGTCCCCACGAGCGCGAGGATGGCGCAGAGCGCCGCCCTCGACGTCACGCTCCGGTGCCCCCGGTCCGGCTTCCCGCGCCGGGACGCTTGACCGCCGGCACGCCGAACTGCGGCGTCGCCCAGAGATACTCGTCGGTCAGCGCCTCCGGCGGAATGATCCGGCCCGCGAAATTCTCCCGGATGCCCGCACGGCTCAACATCGCGGCGCCGAGCCCGGCGGTGGCAAGGAGCCAGGTGACGAGGATGGCGGCGCCGCGGATCAGGCTTCCGGCCACCGGTACCCAGCCGAAGAGCGCCCACGCGATCCAGAGCGACATCGTCGCGGCGAGGCCGGCCAGGAGGAAGCGCGAGCTCCCTGCGGCGCCCATCATGAGGCCCTGCGCCAGACGGCGCCGCGTGTAGGTCTCACCCATCGCGTGCGCCACGGCGAGATACCCCCCGACGACCCCGACGATCACGAGGAGCGCGTACACGGCCACGGCAAAGGGAAGGAGGAGGATCCCCGCGACGCTGAGGACGAGGCCCACGACCAGCATGCCGAAGGTGGGGAGGATGAGGATCTGGCCGACGAGGCCGGTGACGAAGGCGCGCCCGAAGCTGTGCGATACCGTGTCGGAGACGACCTGGAGATTGTGCCGCCCGAACGCGGCGAGGCCGTAGCCGAGCGCCGCGAGCGTCAGGAAGACGCCGAGCACGCCCGCCACACGCCGGAGGGTCACCTCGCCGGCGGAGAGGGGCGGCTCGACGACCGCTGTTTCGACCGGCGCCGCGCTCAGGGTGCGAAGCTCGCCGCCGATCTCGCCCCCGCGATCGTGGACCACGCCGTGAATGGCGAGGACATCGCCGGAGACGACGGCCCCGGGGTGAACGACGATGTCGCCATCGTAGGCGACCAGGTTGCCCTGGAGCCGGCCGAACACCTGCGCATCTCCCCGCACGACGAGGAGGTGTCCCGCCAGCGTCTGGTCGGAGCCGACACTGAAGGCGCCCAGCCGGGCGGCGCCGCCGGGGATCGTGGCCCGCATCTCGCGCTCCGGCATCGCCGCAAGGCGCCCGATCTGCTCTTCGAGCGCGAGGGGATGGGAGAGGTCCGCGAGGTCCACGAGAAAGCCCCCCGCCTCGGCGGCGGGAATGGCGCGTGGCTGAATCGCCTGCGTGCGGGTCCGGATCGAGTCCGCCGGCTCGCCGCGGATCTGCTGGATGAGCTCCCAGAAGTCGCGAGCCACTCCCGCCACGTCGCCGCCCCGCGGATCGGCTGCCGCGGGCCGCGTGGCGCCGACGAGAAGCAGGATGAGCGCGAGGACGGCGCTACGCGTGCGCATGCGACCCTCCCTGCGGGAGGGCCATGAGCTTTCTGAGCGCGAAGAGCCCGGCGAGGTAGGTGGCGGAGAGCGCCCCGGAGGCGAGCGCCAGCCGGCCGGGCGATCCGATCAGCTCGCGGAGCTGCCCGTACCACGGCTGCTCGAAGAGATTGGCCGCGCTTCCCCGGAGCGCCACCCAGAGCCAGCTCGCCGCTTCGCCGGCCAGCGAGGAACCGAGGGAGGCGAGAAGCTCCCGGTTGCCGAGGGTCCAGGCGATGCTCGCCCCCATGGCCCCCACGAGCACCACGGCAACCGATGCCGCCACGGCGAGCCGCCGCCGGGTCGAGAAGAGCCGGCGGCGCGCGGTGCCGAGGGAATGGAGCGCAAAGGGATCGGGGAGGATCACCGCCGCCATCACCCGATCGGCGAGCTGATCCGAAGGTGAGAAGCGGCCGAGCGACTCGAGCCGGGCGACGACGTCGCGGTCCGCAACGACCGCGGCGTGACAGAGCGCACACGCGGCGAGATGCTCGCCGACGCGCGCATTCGCGACGCCCTCGAGGAGGGCATCGAAATCATCGGACGAGAGGTGCGGGTTCGCGGGCCGGCTCATAAGTGAACCCTCCTACGGCAGCGAAAGGATGAAGGTTTCATTCGCGGAGATGGGCGAGGGTCTGACGTAACTCATTACGGGCGCGGTGGATGTAGGTCTTCACCGTGCCGAGGGGGAGGTTCAGGATTTCGGCGATCTCCTCATAGGCGCGACCTTCGACGTGGCGGAGGAGAATGCACGAGCGATACTCCGGCCGGAGACGGCCGATCGCCTCTTCGATGGCGCCGCCCAGCTCGCGCGCCTCGACCGCCTCGAGGGGCGACTCGAGCCGGTTGCCGATCTGCAGTGCGGTCGCCTCCATCGCCTCGGGGGTTTCCGCATGGGGGGAGCCGTCGAGGGAAAGCGTGTCGAGCTCGCGCCGGCGGAGGTGATCGATCGCGGCGTTGTTGGCGATCTTGAAGATCCAGGAGGAGAACTTGAATTCCGGGCGATAGGATTCGATGGCGTTGAGCGCCTTGACGAAGGTCTCCTGGGTGAGATCTTCGGCCAGCTCGCGATCGCGCACCATGCGGAAGACGAGCGAGAAGATCGGGCGCTCGTAGCGGCGGATCAGCTCGCGGTAGGCGCTTTCGGCGCCGGCGCGCGCGAGCGCCACGACTTCCTGGTCGGTGGCCGCCGCCAGGGACTCGCGCCGCTCGGTCACCGGGCTCGCCGCCTGCTTGCGGGGGGGCTCGGAAGGGGACTACATTCTGCGCCTATGTTCGCCTCGGATCGTGAGTTACCAGTCTCGGGCGGGGCGGCCAAACGGGCGTACGTCCGCCAGATGTTCACCGCCATCGCGCCGACGTACGACCGGCTCAACCGGATCATCAGCCTCCGGCTCGATCTCTACTGGAGACGCCGGGCGGTGGAACGGCTGGACTGGGAGCGCGCTCCCGCCGGGCGCTACCTCGACCTCTGTGCCGGCACGCTCGACTTCGGGGCCGTCCTCGCGCGGCAGCCCGGGTTCCGCGGCCGTATCGTTGCCGCGGATTTCGTGCAGCCGATGCTCGAGCTCGGGCGGCACAAGTCGTCGCGCATCGCGCCGGTCACGTCGGATGCGCTCGAGCTGCCCTTTCCCGATGCCGCGTTCGACGGTGCGGTGGTCGGCTGGGGGGTCCGCAACCTCGCCGATCTCGATGCCGGACTGCGGGAAGCGGCACGCGTCCTCCGGCCAGGCGCGCGCCTGGTGGTTCTCGAAATGAGCACGCCGCCGCGTCAGCCGCTGCGCGGGATCTATCTCGCCTACTTCGAGCACGTGCTGCCGCGCATCGGTCGGTTGATCTCGAAACATACGACGGCGTATGACTGGCTTCCAGAGTCGGCGCGCGTGTTTCCGGAACCGCCAGAGCTCTCGGCGCGCATGGAAGCCGCCGGCTTCCGCGCGGTCACCTTCAGCCGGTTCCTCGGCGGCGTCACGGCGATCCACGTGGGAATCCGGACGTGAGAACCCATTCCCTTCGACGCGCCCACCGGCGATCGAGTCCCGAGACCTTCGTGCCTTCGCGGCTTCGCGCCTTCGCGTGAGAAAGAAGAAAGCCCACTGATGGCGATCAACAGCCTGCAGGAATTCATCAGCGAGATCGACGCGATCGGGGAGCTCGTCCGGGTGACCGAGCCGGTGCGCGCGCGGCTCGAGATCGCGGAAATCGCCGACCGGTGCATGAAGAGTCCCGGTGGGGGCCCGGCGCTGCTCTTCGAGCACGTCCTGCTCGACAACGGGAGCCGGAGCGCCCACCCGGTCGCGATCAACCTCTTCGGCTCGATGCGGCGGATGTGCCTCGCCCTCGGCGTCGAACGACTCGACGATGCGGGAGACCGGATCACCGAGCTGCTCGATCTCAAGGTTCCCGAGGGCCTCATGGGCAAGCTCGCCATGCTCCCCCGGCTCGCGGAGGTGGCGAAGTTCCCCCCCAGGACGCGGGGCGGGCGCGCCCCGTGCCAGGACGTGGTGCTGCAGGGCCGCGAGATCGACCTCGATACGATCCCGTTCCTCACCACCTGGCCGGGCGACGGCGGCCGCTACATCACCCTTCCCATGGTCATCACCACCGACCCGGGGCGCGGCACGCGGAACGTGGGCATGTACCGGGTCCAGGTGCTCGGGCGGGATACGCTGGCCATGCACTGGCAGCGCCACAAGGTGGGGGCGGCGCACTGGCGCGACATGGCCGCGCGCGGCGAACGGATGCCGGTGGTCATCGCCCTGGGCGGAGATCCCGCGAGCATCTACTCCGGCTCGGCGCCGCTCCCGCCCACGATCGACGAGTTCATCTTCGCCGGGTTCCTCCGGCGCTCGCCGGTGGAGCTGGCCCGGGCGATCACCTGCGACCTCGAGGTTCCCGCCGAGGCCGAGATCGTGATCGAGGGCTACATCGATCCGGCCGAGGAGCTGGTGATCGAGGGCCCCTTCGGCGACCACACCGGCTATTACTCGCTCGCCGACTACTACCCGAAGGTTCACGTCACGGCGGTGACGATGCGGCGCCACCCGGTGTACCCCGCCACCCTCGTGGGCCGCCCCCCCATGGAGGACTACTACCTGGGGCATGCGACCGAGCGGATCTTCCTCCCGCTCCTCCGGCTCACGGTGCCCGAGATCGTGAACTACCACATGCCGGCGGCCGGGGTCTTCCACAATCTCGTCTTCGTCTCGATCGACAAGCAGTACCCGGGCCAGGCGTACAAGGTGATGAACGCGCTCTGGGGTCAGGGCCTCATGTCCCTCGCCAAGGTGATCGTGGTGGTGGACCGCGAGATCGACGTGCTGAATCCCGACGAGGCCTGGTGGGCGGCGCTCAACAACATCGATCCCGAGCGCGACGTGCGCTTCACGATGGGGCCGGTGGATGTGCTCGATCACGCGAGCCGGGGCTTCACCTACGGCAGCAAGATGGGAATCGACGGCACGCGGAAGTGGCCGGAGGAGGGCTTCACCCGCGAGTGGCCCGAGGTGATCACGATGGACGAGGCGACGAAGGCCCGCGTGGACACCCTCTGGCCGAAGCTCGGGATCCGGGTGTGAGTCAGGCCGGCGGGGGAGTGCACGGGGCAGCGGACGCCGTCGTCGTGCCCGGGCGGGAGGGACAGACGTTCGAAGGGAAGTCCCTCTTCGTCCGCTACGTCAACTTCGTCAAGCTGCCGCACACGCTCTTCGCGCTCCCCTTCGCCCTGCTCGGCGTGCTGGCGGCCTCCCGCGTCGCGGCCGTCGGGTGGCGGACGGTCCTGCTGGTGGTCGTCGCATTCTCCGCGGCGCGGTGGGTGGCGATGGGATTCAACCGGATCGCCGACCGCGCCTACGACGCCCGGAACCCGCGCACGCAGCGCCGCGAGCTTCCGAGCGGGGCGCTGACCGTGGGCCAGGCGTGGGCTTCGGTGGCCCTCGCGTCCGCCGCCTTCATCGCCGCGGCGTGGGCGCTGAATCCGCTCTGCGGACTGCTGAGCCCGCTCGCGCTCCTCTGGGTCATGGGGTACAGCTTCGCCAAGCGGTTCACCTCCTGGCCGCACCTCTGGCTGGGAGCGAGCCTCGCCATCGCACCGGTCGGAGGGTACCTCGCCGTGACCGGCGCCTGGAGCGAGCCCGCGTGGCTGCTCCTTGCCGTGACGGTCGGGGTCGCCACCTGGGTCGCCGGCTTCGACATCTTCTACGCGCTCCCCGACGAAGGCTTCGACCGAAGCGAAGGGCTCCGGAGCGCCGTGGTGCGGCTCGGCCAGCGGCGCGCCATCCTCGCGGCCAAGCTCCTCCACGGCGTCACGATCCCCGCGCTGGCGCTGTTCGGGTGGGGCGCCGGCTTCGGAGCGGTCTATCTTGCAGGACTCCTCGTGGCGGCAGGGATCCTCGCGTGGGAGCACCACCTGGTGCGGCCCGGCGACCTCTCCCGCCTCGACGCGGCGTTCTTCACGATGAACGGCGTCATGAGCGTGACGGTGTTTCTGTTTGCGCTCGTGGATCGGATGGTCGGGTAGGGGGTAGACGGTAGACGGTAGGCGGGGTGGGGGTGGTTGGATGATTCCATTCTGTTCCGAGGTCAGATGAGCGAGCTCCCTGTCGTCCTGGCGATCACCGGCGCGAGCGGTGCACCGTATGCGGTGCGGCTGCTCGAGGTGCTGGCGCGGGCGGGGACGCCGGTCTGGCTCATCGTCTCGGGGCACGGGATGCGGCTCCTGCGCGAGGAGTCCGGGATCGGCAGCATCGACGAGCTGCGCGCGGCCACGGGAGGTACGTGGGCGAGCGTCACGCTCTTTGCGGACGACGACCGCGGCGGCAAGCCGGCCTCCGGGTCGCAGCGGACCTCGGGGATGGTGATCTGTCCCTGCTCGATGGGGACCGTCTCGGCGGTGGCGCACGGGTCGAGCCGCTCGCTCATCGAGCGGGCGGCGGACGTGACGCTCAAGGAGGGCCGGAAGCTGATCCTGGTGCCCCGCGAGACGCCGCTCTCCCTCGTGCACCTCCGCAACCTCACCGCCTGCAGCGAGGCCGGCGCCACGATCATCCCGGCGGCACCGGGCTTCTACCACCGCCCGACCAGCGTCGGGCAGCTCGTGGACTTCATCGTGCAGCGTGTCCTCGACCAGCTCGGCCTCCACATCGACATCGCGCCCCGCTGGGACGGATAGCCGTGCGGCTCGGCATCATCTCGGACACCCACAATCTCCTCCGTCCCGAAGTCTTCGACGCCTTCCGCGAGGTGGACCACATCCTCCACGCAGGGGACATCGGAGCCCCCGAGCTCCTGACCGAGCTCGAGGCGATCGCCCCGGTCACGGCGGTCTACGGCAATACCGACGGCTGGGAGATCCGCGCCCGCGTGCCGCAGGTGGCGAAGCTCCGGCTGGACGGCTTCGATATCGTGGTGACGCATGGGGACCAGTTCGGATCGCCCACGCCGGCCAGACTCCACGCGGCCTTTCCCGAGGCGGAGATCCTGGTCTTCGGGCACACGCACCGGCCCCTGCTGGAGGTGGTGGATGTGGTGGTGACGGTGATGAATCCGGGGGGCGCCGGGGCGCGGAGGTTCGATCTGCCGCCCTCGGTCGGCATCATGGAGCTGGAGCCGGGAATCCCGCCGAGGGCGAGGCTCGTGCCGCTCCTCGACCTCGACGAGGACTGACTCCCGGCTTCAGCCCGCGGCGTCGTAGGCCGCCCGGAGCCAGCCGAGCAGCTCTCCATTCACGTCGCTCACGTCCCCAAGCCGGGCCTTGTAGTTGCACATCTGTCCCGGCGGCAGCTCCTGCAGCCGGTCGGTCGGCACGAGCCCCTTCACGTTCAACCCCACCTCGACCTGCGTCTTCGTCGCCGGCCCGATCATGGCGAACTGCTTCTTTCGCCGGTAGCTGATCCAGTTCTTCTTCGGCGCCGCCTCGAAGTCGCCGAACGCCCGCATCGCCGCCAGCAGCTTGTCGTGCACCGGGCGGAGCGCCGCCCTGGGGCCGGCATAGAGGGTAT
The DNA here is from genome assembly GCA_035765075.1 of Gemmatimonadales bacterium. Lineage (GTDB taxonomy): Bacteria > Gemmatimonadota > Gemmatimonadetes > Gemmatimonadales > GWC2-71-9 > CAMLLJ01. The sequence continues at coordinate 6,500 of DASTYH010000316.1, read as the reverse complement.
CCAGCGCATCCCCGGCCGAGGCCGTCGCCGCTCCGGCGGCCGCTGCTTCGCCCTTCCGGATGGTGTGAACCAGGGTATTGGCGTCCCCGTGTCCCATGCCGAGCGTCGACTTGAGCATGGCGACGATCTCACCGTGCTTCGAGAGTCCGCTCCCCTGCACGATGGCGGTGAGCTCCGCGATCGATTTCCCGGTCCGCTTTTCGATATTGGCCAGCTGGGTCGCCACTGCCCTGTCGAGGTCGGCCATCCGGGTTCCCCTGTACGATGCGAGTGATCCGCCGACCGCGCTCAGATTTCGAGGAGGTCCCGCCCCACGATGAGCTTGCCGCGGAAGTGCGGCCGTACCGCGTCATGCCACACCTCGTCCGGAACGAAGTCGAACCCCGGCACGAAGTGGGAAAGGACCAGCGTCCCGACACCCGCTTCCGTGGCCACGCGCCCGACCTGCTCCGTGGTCGTATGGCTCGCGAGGAGGTGGTCGCGCAGGGTTCGCGCATTCGATTCGCGCGCGATGAGCTTCTCGATCGAGGGGACGTGCATGACCTCGTGGACCAGCACGTCGGCGCCCCGCGCGAGCTCGACCAGCGCCCTGGAGGGCCGGGTGTCACCCGAGATCACGATCGAACGGTCCGGGCAGTCGAACCGGAACGCGAAGGCAGGAGCCATCGGCGGGTGCTCCACCACCGCGGCGGTCACACGGACGTTGCCGTCGCGGAAGACGGCGCCGCCCCCGCTGAGTTCCTGCGGCCGGATCAGCGGCTCGAGCGGCGGGCGACCCTCGTCGGCCATGCGGGTCCGGATATCGGTGTCGTGGAGCGCAAGGAAATGGCGTGTCATGTCGGCGAGCGGCGGCGGGCCGAAGCAGTGCACCGGCCGTGTCAAGTCCGCACCCCACGCGAGCAGCAGCAGGGTCCCGTAATCGGCATTGTGATCCGAATGGTGGTGGGTCAGGAAGACGCCCCGGATCGACCCCAGCTTCAAGCCCGCGAGCGCCATCTGGCGGGCGACCCCGTTCCCGCAGTCGATGACGTAGCTGTCCCCGCCGATCACGATCACCTGGGCCGGCGCCGCTCGATTCGGCTTGGGCGTCGGACCGCCCGCGGTCCCGAGGAGGATCAGGCGGGACCTCGATCGGGACCGAGCGGGACGCGCGGTTCCGACATCCTCCACCGACCCCGGCCCCCAGGGAAGCGCCAGACCGGCCAGCGTCGCCGTGCCCGCCGAGAGGAACTGGCGCCGCGTCACGGCGGCATCCGGATGCGGGCGCCCGAATGCGCCATTCGGACTCATGCGGCCCATTCCGCGAAGGGCGTCGTTCGCCTGAGCGCTTCCGGATGCGCGCGGAACCACGATTGCAGGAGGAGGATTTCGTCGATCGAATCGAGGGGGAGCGGCCCGGCGATCGGCATGGGGCGCTCCATCTCCTCCCGGACGACTGACCGGAAGGCCTCGACCTCGATCGGGGTCGAGGGCCAGGGGAACATCGCGCGGACGATTCCCTGGCGGACGATGTAGGCGCGGTCGTCCCCCTTCTCGCCGGGATCGCGATACACGAAGGTGAGGAGGTCGAGTGCGGAGCGGGCCCGGCTCGTGGCCGCGAGCAGCCACTCGAGCTGCTCGAAGCGCTCCCGCCATCGCGCGGCGAGCTCGAATTGCGCGGCCTCTGCCGCCCGCCCCATTTCCGCCACCACCCGGTCGATCGGGCGGATCGTCCGTCCCTCCAGGAACGCGGCCGCGGTCTCCACCCGCTGGCGGTAGGCCCACTCGGCGATGAAGCCGGCGCACGGAGCGCCGCAGGAGCCGAACTCGTGCCGCGGGCAGGCCGCACGGCGGTCCGCCCCGAAGAGATCGCTCTGGCCGGAGAAGACGATCGGCATGTTGGCCGCACAGTCGCGAAGGCCGAGCAGGTCGTTGAGGATCCGGATCGCCTCGGTGGTCCGCTCCATGGAGCGGAAGGGCCCGTACACCCGCTCGTCTCCCGTAGCCACGGCGGCCCCGACCGAGACGCGGGGCGCGGGGCCGCCGGAGATCTTGACCAGCACCGATCGCCGCGTCCGGTTCAGCTTCCAGTTGAAGTGCGGGCGGAAGCGGCGGATCTGTCGCAGCTCGGAGAGGAGCGCGGCGAATTCGCTGGGCACGTAATCCCAGCGGATGTCGTGGGCGGCGTAGAGGATGCGTGCCGCCTTGTCCGCGGGATACTCGGCGCGGAAGTAGCAGAGCAGCCGGGTCCGGAGCCGCTTGGCCTTTCCCACGTAGAGGATCTTTCCGCTCGCGTCCACCATCTGGTAGACGCCCGGCCGGTTCTCGGCGAGCGCCCGTACGCGTGCCCGGAGCTGCTCCAGGTCGGTGGCCGGGAGCGGGAGCATGCGGCCCCGCCGTTTCAGCGCTGGCATCGGTGGCAGAAGACCGTGGCGCGGGCGTCGATCAGGTGCGTCAGGGCGAGCCGGGTCCCGCAGACCCGGCACGGCTCCCCTTCGCGTCCGTAGACGAGGAGCTCGAACTGGAAGTTCCCCTTCTCTCCGGTCCCGGTGCGGTAGTCGCGCAGGGTGGTGCCTTTCGAGCGGATGGCGGCGGTGAGGATCCGGCGTACGTGCCCGTGGAGGCTCGCGTATTCATCCGCCGTCACGCGGTTTGCCGCACGCGACGGGTCGATCCCCGCCGCGAAGAGCGCCTCGTTGGCGTAGATGTTTCCGACGCCCACCACGTAGCGCTGGTCCATGAGCACCTTCTTGATCGCCTGCCGGGAGCGCCGGAGCCGCTCCGCAAACAGGTCGGGCGTGAACGCCCGGTCGAGCGGCTCCGGCCCGAGCGTAGCGTCGTATTCCACCCACTCGGCCGCGTTGAGGAGGAGCAGCGTTCCGAGCCGCCGTACGTCGCGATAGACGAGCTCCCGACCGTCGTCGAGGCGGGCGCGGAGCACGGCGTATTTCGTCTCCGCACCCGCAAGCGGCCGGTCGGCGATCAGCAGGACGCCGCTCATGCCCGGCTGGATCACCAGCCGCCGGCCGCTGTCGAGCTCGAGCACGGCGTGCTTGGCGCGTCGCGAGAGCGCGTCGACCCTCGCACCCCTGAGGCCCGCCAGGAGGCGGCGGCGCGTGACCCCGCGGAGGACATCGTCGTGTGACAGAGTGGCGCCGAGGATCGTGCGGCCCACAAGGTGCGGGCGCAGGTCGCGGACGATCGTCTCGACCTCGGGGAGTTCGGGCATGCGATGAAAAGATAGGATGGAAGGATGGAAGGATGGAAGGATGGAACGAGGGAACGAGGGAGGGATCAGGCGGGCTGGGCCTCTTCACGCTGCTGGTTGGCATGGATGGACGGACCGCGGTCGCGCACGATGAGGGAGTAGCCGAGCCAGATGAGGAGGAGGCCGAGCAGCTCGGTGACGTAGAGGACTTCGGTGTGTCCCATCCGGGTGTACATCCCGCCGATCCCCGGCAGGATGCCGCCTACGGCGATGGCGATGTTGCCCCACATGCGTGCCTCGGCTCCGAGCTGCCTGAGGTAGCGGGCGGCGGACCAGAAGGCGCCGCCCACGAGGAGAATCACCGCATAGAGGTTGACGAACGGTGAGACGAGCCGTACCCAGGGCCATGCGAGCACCTTGCCGGTGAGCCGGTGCGGCTCGACGAGCTCGTGATCGATGGGCGAGGCAATGACGAGCGCCGCACCCACGACGATCGCGACCAGGAGGATTGCGGTGAGCCGGTCGGCCGTCCGGCGCGGAAGCAGGAGGTAGGCGGTCCCCTGTGCGAGCGGCGCGCCGCCCAGGAGCGCCCCGGCGATGTACCAGGCGCGGAAGATCGGTTCCTGCCAGCCGAGCAGGGTGGTGAGACTTTCCGTGAGGGTACCGGCCCCGTAGGCGACCGCGCCGAAGAACCACCAGAGGAGGTAGCGTGCCGAAGGCCGGCGCCGCCAGTGACGCCAGAGCCTCACCGCGAAGGCCGCGGAGACGATCGTTGTGATGATGGGGATGTAGCTGACGATCGGCTGGCTCATGGTCCGCGGGCGGGAGTCGATCCCAACTTCGCCGGAACCATCCCGACTGTCACCTCCGGAGAATTACCGAGCCGCGCGCTCGAGCCGCTCCGCTTCCCTCCAGCCGATATCCCGCCGGAACTGCTTGCCCTCGAATTCGATCCGCTCGGCGGCCTCGCGGCTCATGCGGCGAGCGTCGGCGAACGTGGGCGCCACCGCCGTCACGTTGAGGACTCGACCGCCGCTCACGCGAAGCACCCCGCCGTCGAGCCGGGTGCCGGCGTGAAAGACGGTCACGCCCGACGGGACCTCCGCAGGAATGCGGATCGCGGCGCCCCGGACCGGGGCGTCGGGATATCCGGCGGCGGCGAGAACCGTCGTGACGGCGGCAGAGCCGGAATGCGTGAGCGGTCGGACGCCCTCACCGGATGCGATCGACGCGAGGGCATCGGTCAGCCCTCCCTCGATGAGCGGAAGAACCACCTGGGCCTCGGGATCGCCGAAGCGGCAGTTGAATTCGACGACGGACGGCCGCCCGTCGGGCGCAACCATGAGGCCGGCGTAGAGCACACCCTCGAACGGGGTCCCCTGCCGCCGCATTTCCTCGAGCGTCGGCAGGAGAACCGTCTCGCGCACGGTGTCGAGGAGCGATGGCCCGGCGATCGAGACCGGTGCGTAGGCGCCCATCCCCCCGGTATTCGGGCCCCGATCACCCTCGAAGAGGCGCTTGTGGTCCTGCGACGGGGTGAGGAGCTCCACCTCCCGGCCATCGGTGAGCGCCAGGATCGAGACCTCCTCGCCGACGAGAAACGCCTCGATGACGACGACACGGCCCGCTTCCCCGAACGCGCCCCCGTCGAGCATCGAGGTGACGACCTGGCGCGCCTCGCGTCGCGTCGCGCAGACGACCGCTCCCTTGCCCGCGGCGAGTCCCGATGCCTTCACGACGAGCGGCTCCTCCTGCCGGTCCACGAAGGCGAGCGCCTCGGCGAGATCGTCGAACGTTCCGCTCGCGGCGGTGGGAACGCCGGCGGCGCGCATGACGTCCTTGGAGAACGCCTTGCTCGCCTCGAGGCGGGCGGCGGCCGCGGATGGGCCGAAGACACGGCGGCCTTCGGCGCGCAGCCGGTCGGCGAGGCCGCGAGCGAGCGGCGCCTCGGGCCCCACCACCGTGAGGTCGATGCCGTACATGTCGGCGGCATCGGCGATCCGGTCGATGTCGTCGGCGGCGATGGGAAGATTGACGGCGAGCGAAGCGGTCCCCGGATTGCCCGGGGCGCAGTAGAGATCGGCGTCGGGGTTTTCGCGGCGGAGAGCGAGACAGAGCGCGTGCTCCCGTCCGCCTCCGCCGACGACGAGCAGCCTCACCAGCAGCTCACTGCTGTGCCTTCCGGAAGGCGTCCCGGGCCGCACTGGCCGCCCGCCTGGCGGCGCCCGCCACCTCGCGCGCAAGCTCCTTCGCTTCGGTGGAGTAATACTCCTTTGCGGCGCTCACGTCGTCCCGGAAGGGGCGCTCCTTCTCCTCGGGGCCACGCCGCGTGTACTCGCCGCGGAGGATCCGGTCGTACTCCCCCGCCGCCACCCAGCGCTGCAGCTCCGCGGCACGCACCGTGTGCATCGGATGCGTGAGGGCGAGCGTGTTGAGGATCTTGTAGACGATGTCGAGCCCTTCGTGCGCATAGGCGTACTCGTGCGCCTGGGCCATGAACGCCTCGACGTTCATCTGCCCGGCGAACATGTCCCCCCGCCCGCCGCCGGCCATCTTCATGTCGAGCCGCTGCGCCATCACGATGTCCTGACAGCCGAGGAGGCCGGCCCGATCGGCGGAGAGCTCGGACTTCCGGGACCATTCGAGGAAGGCGAGCCGTACCGGAAGGACGGCGAGCGCCGCGAGCGCGGGGAGGACCCCGAGACTCACGAGGGCGAGGATCGCAGCGATCGTGGTGTAGAGCGCGTGCCCGCTCATCACATGGCCGAGCTCGTGCGCCAGGAGCGCGCGAAGCTCCCCTTCGTCGAGCACCTCGAGCGCCGCGGAGTGCAGGACGATGAAGGGATCGTCGACCCCGTAGGCGCCGGCGTTGAAGAATGGCGTCTGGGAGACGTACAGCTCCGGCACCCTGGGCCAGTCGAAGGTGGTGCAGGTCTCTACGTGCAGGGTCCAGATGTGCGGGAACTGGTCGGGCCCCACCCGGACGGCGTTCCCCTGGAAGAGGAGGCGGATGCCGCGCTCGCCCCCCAGGAGCGCGATGACCTTGCGGATCACTTCGTCCACCCCTGGAACCGACCTAAGTGCTTGCAGCGCAGCGCGATCCGCTGGGTGCTCCCAGCTGACGGCGGCGATCTCGGGGAAGGTCCGGCGGGGTCGGGGTGCGGGAATGGAACCGCTCATCGTGCGCTCACTGGGCTCGGGATGCTACCCGTACGGGGAAATCGGAAAGAATGTTGCACTTTGAACCAATGCGCGGTGGCGACGTCAGCCGGGTCAGACCCCCACCGTGGCTCGCGACCCGCTGCCCGCTCGC
>DASTYH010000315.1:0-3518 GCA_035765075.1 Gemmatimonadales bacterium | reverse complement strand
CGAGCCCACCGAGTCGGCGAGCACGGCGATCAGGAACGCCGCCACGAGCCCCATGGTGGCCAGCGTCTGCTCGCTGCCGATCCGCCTGAGGAGGTTGAAGAGCGGGGGAATCGTGAATCGGCCCGCGATGAGCGCCACCGCCACGAAGCCGAAGGCGGTGAGCGTGGTGAGGCTCACGCCGATGAGCGTGAGGTCGGCGCCGGCGACGAGCCGGGACACCACGGCGAGGATGACGAGGCCCACGATGTCGTCGATCACCGCCGCGCCGAGGACGACCTGGCTCTCGATATCCTCGAGGCGGCCGAGATCGGAGAGGACGCGCGCCGTGATCCCCACCGAGGTGGCCGTGAGCGCCGCAGCGATGACCAGTGTCTCCAGGTGGCCCATGCCGAGGCCCGCGGCGACGGCGTAGCCGAGGCCGAACGGGAGCGCGACGCCCACGAGCGCCACCGTGGCGGCCGTGCCGCCGACCGAGAGGAGCTTTCGGAGGTTGGTCTCGAGACCGATCTGGAAGAGGAGGATGACGACGCCGATCTCGGCGAGGATGTGGATTGCGGGCAGCCCCGGATCCACCACCGCGAGCACGGAGGGCCCGAGGAGCACTCCTGCCACCAGCTCGCCGAGAACGGCCGGCTGACCGATCCGCTCGGCGAGCTCGCCCAGCAGCTTCGCCGCGGCGAGCGTCGCGGCGAGCACCAGCAGAATGGCAGGAATCGACGTCACGCCCTCGGCAGCGATCGCGAGGAGCATGGGTCAGCGGGTCGTGACGGTCGGAGCGACCAGGGTGCGAAGTTCGAGGACGGGTGTCGCGAGGAAGCGGGTACGGGAGGCGCGCACCAGGGCGCGCACGGTGAGCTCGGTCAGCGCCGGCAGGGAGCGTATCCGCGCCAGCTCCTCCGGCGTCACCATCAGGTAGACGAAGCCCGGCTCGGGGAGCGGTCCCCGGGCGAGCACGTACGGCTGGCCGGGTGGCATTTCCGGGCGAAGCTCGTCGGCGACTGCGGTGGACACGTACTGGAGCCGCCATTCCACGGTCTCGCCGACATAGCGCTCCGGATTGGCGCGCACCTCCGCGGCGGTGACGCCCACGAGCGGGCCCCCGGTGGTCGGCGTAAGCTCCGATGCCCTCACCCACCCCTCCACCTGGACGCGGGCCCACTCTCCCGCGCGGCCCACGACCGTCACGCCGGCGCCCTGGGCGAGATTCCCGGCGGCGGGCCCGTCGGGGACGGTGCTGAGCGGCGTGGCGCGCGCCATCTCCATCCGCTCGCTGCCGGGCCGCTCCGCGGCGGGTGGTGCGGCCGCCGGGGGCGCGGCGGCCTGCTGCATCGGCGCATAGGCCGCGGTGGCGTCCGCCGTGTCACGCGCCGCCCGGGCCGGGGGATCCGCCTCCGCGGGGCGCTCGGTCGACTTCCCGGCAGGGCGCCGGAGCGCGTCGTTCCGCACCCACGCCTTCCGGCGAACGTGCGTCCACCGGCCGCGGCTGCCGACACGATCGAGGAGCATGCCCTCCTGCATGTGCGCGATGACGGCGCCATCCGGCGCCGCGCGGAGCCGCACGTCGTCGCCGTTCACGGAGAGATCGAACCCGTTTCGCCGGTCGGTCCGGAGCAGCGCGGTGGCCACCCAGCCGTCCAGCACCACTTCACGCCACCCGCGCCGCGTCGCGCCGAGCGTGAGGGTCACGGAGCCGGGGATCCGCGCAAGGAGGACGCCCTGCGGCTCACCGTGAATCGTCGTGGCGCGCACCTCGCTCCGCGCCTGCGCGTGCAGCTCGGCGCTCCCGGGAAGGAGCAGCAGAATGCAGGCGATGCAGGCTGGTAGCCGGCATCCGGGCGGACTAGATTGCGGCGCGTAACGCATCGTCCGGCATTGTAGAACACGCGGAGAACCATGTCAAACAGCGCTCGCCGGAAATCCGTCGTGCTCGTCGTGCTCGACGGATGGGGCTGGCGCGCTGAACGCGAGGGGAACGCCATCGAGCTGGCGCGCACCCCCGTGTGGCATCGACTCTGGGAGAGCGAGCCCCGGACGCTGCTCGCCGCGAGTGGCCGCGCCGTGGGCCTGCCCGAGGGACAGATGGGCAACAGCGAGGTCGGCCACCTGAATCTCGGCGCGGGGCGTGTGGTGCCGCAGGACCTGGTGCGCATCTCCGATACCATCGAGAGCGGCGCATTCTTCGAGCTCGAGCCCTTCCGGGCGCTGGGCGATCAGCTGCGACGCACGGGCGGGACGTTCCACATTCTCGGCCTGCTGGGACCCGGGGGCGTCCACGCCATCGACACGCACCTCCTCGCGGCCGTGGAGCTCGGCGTCCGGCTCGGCGCCCGGCGCATCGCGGTGCAGGGCTTTCTCGACGGGCGCGACGCATCGCCGACGCTGGGCGCGTCCGTGGTGCGGCGCCTCGCCGCGGACCTCCACCGGATCGCCGGTGATCGGGCCGTCATCGCGTCGCTGACCGGGCGCTACTTCGGGATGGACCGGGACCGCCGCTGGGACCGGACGAAGCTGGCCTACGACGCGCTGGTCCATGGCGCGGGGCGCATCGTGTCCGATCCCGTCGTCGCGGTCGAGGAGGCGTACGCCGCCGGGGAGACCGACGAATTCATCCGGCCGATCGTCACGTGGGCGGACGGCGGACCGGTGGCCCCGATGCGCCACGGCGACGCGGTCTTCTGCCTCAACTACCGCGCCGACCGGATGCGCCAGATCGTCGCGGCGCTCACCCAGCCGGGATTCGCCGGCTTCGATGTCTCCGACCGGCCCGCGCTCGCCTGTGTCACGATGACCCAGTACGACCGGACCTTCGATCTCCCGCAGGCCTTTCCGCCCTTCAGCATGGCACGGATCATGGCGGAGATGCTCGAGATGCACGATCGCCTTCAGCTGCGGATTGCGGAGACGGAGAAGTACGCGCACGTCACCTACTTCTTCAACGGCGGGTACGAGCCCCCGTATCGCGGTGAGGAGCGGCGGCTGATCGCGTCGCAACGGGTGGCCACCTACGACCTCGCGCCCGAAATGAGCGCGCCGGGCATTACCGACGCCCTCTGTGCCGGGATCGCGGCGGGCGACCACGATTTCATCCTCTGCAACTACGCCAACGCCGACATGGTGGGCCACACCGGCGTGCTCCCCGCCGTGATCAGCGCGGTGGAGACGGTGGACGCCTGCCTCGGCCGGGTGCTCGCTGCGGCGGAGGCCGCGGGATCCGCGGTGCTCGTGACGGCGGACCACGGCAACTGCGAGATGATGTTCGATCCCGTCACCGGCGGACCGCATACCGCGCACACCACGAATCCGGTTCCCTTCGTGGCGGTCCGCGCCGGGCACTCCCCGCTCCGCTCCGGCGGAGCGCTCTCAGACGTGGCGCCGATGGCGCTCCGGCTCCTCGGGATCGAGCCGCCACCCGAAATGACCGGCAAGGACCTCCGCTTCCCATGACGCTCATGCGCGCGACATCGTCCCGGACGCTCACGCTGCTTGCCCTCCTCGCGCTCGGCGGCGGCGGCGCACTC
>DASTYH010000314.1:0-2086 GCA_035765075.1 Gemmatimonadales bacterium | reverse complement strand
GCCGAGCGCGGGAGCAGGACCGCCTGGCCGTTGCCGGGGAGGATGTCGAAGGCGAAGTCGAAGCCCGCGCTCAGGTCGGTCCGGATCGGCCGCCGATCGGCGATCGAATAGGCGCTGGGCTCGGGGATCGGCGTGCCGGTGAGCGCCGAGATCGTGACCGTATCCACGATGTTGGCGATCTGGGCGTCAGGAAGCTGATTGGGGTCGCTGCAGGCGAGGAGGCCAGCGACGGCGACGGCATAAAGGAATGGGCGCATGAGACCGGAACGTTAAGGGGTGCAGGCAGGGACGGTCAACATCCTGACGACGCGAGCCAACCCTCCGTCATTTCTTGACTTCACTCACCTCGCCTCCTACGTTCACGCAGCGCGGAATCCCCCTCCCCGATGGAGTCTCCCGATGGCTGGTCTGGCAGGCCTCGTGCGCCAATTCGCCGAGCGGGACGGAGTCACCGGTGCGCTCATCGTGAGTCCCGACGGACTGCCCATCGATCATGCCGGCGTCGTCCCCGATGCGGAGGCGCTCGCCGCGCTCACCGTCACGCTGACGCGGCCCGCCACCCGGCTCGGCGAGAGCGCGGCGAGCGGCGGTCTCTTCCGCGCCGTGTTCGAGTACGACGCCGGCTATGCGCTCCTGACAGCGGTGCGCGGGGGCCACTGGCTCCTCGTGCTCGCCCGGCGGGATGCCGACGTCGGCACGCTCCTGTTCGATCTCCGCCGCGACGGCCCCGCCCTCGCATCGCTCCTCTAGCTTCCGATCGCCACGCGCGTGAACCCCCGGGAATACGCCATGATGTCCGACGTCAGCGCGGTGTCCCGCCGATGAGGTGGGCGGTGCTTCTCGCCGGCGGCTCCGGCACGCGCTTCTGGCCGCTGAGCACCCCGTCCCATCCGAAGCAGCTGCTGCCGCTCGCCGGACACCGGTCCACCGCCGAAGGCGCCATGGACCACCTCGAGGGGCTCATCCCCGCCGAGCGGGTGCTCGTCGTCACCGGCCCCGGGCTCGCGCCGCAGCTGCAGGCGCGGCTCGGGCTTCCCGCCGAGAACCTGCTGATCGAGCCGCGGCCCGCGTCGACCGCACCCGCGCTGATCTGGGCGTCGTTCGAGGCCCAGCGCCGCGATCCGGAAGCCGAAGTCCTGTCGATGCACGCCGACTGGGCCATCGGCAACACCGGCGCCTTCCGCCGCACTGCGGAGTCGGCACTCACCTGCGCCCGGACGCACGATCGCCTCGTGACGGTGGGGATGCAGCCGAATCGTCCCGAGACGGGATACGGGTACATCGTCCGCGGCGCGCGGCTCTCCGACGGCGCCTGGAACGTGGCCCGCTTCTCCGAAAAGCCCGATGCGGCGACGGCGCTCGACCTGCTCGCGGCGGGAGCGCTGTGGAACAGCGGCCTCTTCGCCTGGACGGCCACGCGCCTGCTGGCCGAGGTCCGGCAGCACACGCCCGAGGTCGCGCCGCATCTCGACGCGCTGGCATCGGGGGATGTGGCGCGCTTCTTCGCCGGCGTGACGCCGGTCTCCATCGATGTGGGCGTGCTCGAGCGGAGCCGGAACGTGGCGGTGGTGAGCGGCGCGTTCGCGTGGGACGACATCGGCACCTGGGAAGCGCTGGCGCGCGTGCGGCCCAAGGATGCTTCGGACAACGTCGTCGTGGGGAGCGCCTACATGCACCAGTCGCACGACTGCATCGTCTGGAGCGGCTCGGGCGATACCATCGTGCTGAGCAACGTGCACGATCTCGTCGTCGTGCATGCCAACGGCCGGATCCTCGTGATGCCGCGGGAGCAGTCGGGAGACCTGAAGCGGGTGCTCGACGCGCTTCCTCCCGAGGTGCGCGACCTCGCATGACGCGTTTGCTGCTCCTCGAGCCGGACCGGCCCGGTCCCGCGTGGGAGCCGTGGAGCGGCGTCCGCCCGCTGGCCGAGCTCAGGGCAGGCGCCTGGCGGATCCGGGAGCGGTGGGAGCGGGCGCTCGGACTCGCTGCGTCGGGGATCGTCGGCGCGCACGCCGCCGGCTTCGTGGACGTCGACGCGCCGCCGGTGGATCCCGCTCCGGCCCCGGCGGATACGCTCCTGGCCGCT
>DASTYH010000313.1:0-2266 GCA_035765075.1 Gemmatimonadales bacterium | reverse complement strand
CGCGCGGCATCGAGGTCCCCCCCGGGGCGATCGTCTCCGCCGGCGGCATTCTCCGGGTCATCGTCAAAGCGCGCCGCGGCATCGATGCTGACACCTGAGCTCATCCGGCGGCTCCCCAAGGCCGAGCTGCACGTCCACCTGGACGGGTCCCTCCGGCCGCGCACCATGCTCGACCTCGCGCGCCGCGCCCGGGTCACGCTGCCCACCTCCGATGCCGATCGGTTGCGGCGGTTCATGCTCGTCGACGACGCGCGGGACCTGGAGGAGTATCTCACCCGATTCGACCTGACGATTGCACTCCTCCAGACACCGGAGGCGATCGAGCGGGTGGCGTACGAGATGTGCGAGGATGCCGCGGCGGACGGGGTGCGCTACCTCGAGGTGCGGTACTGCCCCCAGCTGAGCCGGCGCGAAGGTCTTTCGCTCGACGAGGTGCTCACCGCCGAGCTGCGCGGCCTTGCACGCGGCGAGGCCGACTTCGGGATTACAGCGCGCGCCATCAACTGCTCCCTCCGGCACTACGATCCCGCGCTGTCGGCCGAGATCGCGGTGCACTCCGTCGGCTTCCGGGGGCGCGGCGTCGTCGGGTTCGACCTGGCCGGCGGCGAAGCCGGGCGACCGGCGGGGCTCCACGCTCCCGCGTTCGACGTGGCTGCCGAAGGCGGGCTCCTCGTCACTGTCCACGCAGGCGAGGCCGCCGGCGCCGACTCGATCGCCGAGGCGGTCCATCAGTGTCATGCCCAGCGCATCGGGCACGGGACCCGGCTCTACGAGAATCCCGCTCTCCGCGACTACATTCGGGATCGCCGGATCCTTCTCGAGATCAACATCACGAGCAACATCCAGACCCGCGTCGTCCCGGGCGCAGCCGCGCATCCCGTGCGCTCGTACTTCGATGCGGGTGTCAACGTGACGCTGTCCACGGACAGCTGGCTCATGAGCGGCGTGACGCTGAGCAGCGAGTACTGGCTGGCCCACAGGGAGCTGCGGTTCACCCGCGCGGAGATCGAGCAGATGATCCTGAATGGATTCGAGGGCGCCTTCCTTCCCTGGCCCGAGCGCCGGGCGCTGATCGCCGCCGCGCGGGACGAGCTCGAGTCGCTCCGGTGATCCTCTCCACGCTGATCCAGGCGGTCGCCGACACCGCCCCCGTCGCCGCCGATACCGTAATCACCGCCGCCCAGCGGCTCGCCGAGGCGCGGGAGGGGCTCGACACCCCCATCGCCGCGCGGCTCGTGGGCATCCTAGGCGTCGTCACCATGATCGCGATCGCGGTGGCCCTGAGCTACGATCGCCGCCGGATCGACTGGCGGCTCGTCGCCACCGGCCTCGGCCTTCAGGCGGTGTTCGGCGTGATCGTCCTCAAGACGGGGCCGGGACAGGCGTTCTTCGACGCCATCGGCCGCGTGGTCACCGGGCTCCTCGGCTTCCAGGAACAGGGTGCGCGCTTCGTCTTCGGGAACCTGGTGCAGTCGAACGTTCCCGTGGGACTGCCGGGCCCCGGTGGCGTGCTCGACACGAGCGCCGGCTACATGGCCAACGCCGGCGCCTTCTTCGCGTTCAACGTCCTGCCGACGATCATCTTCTTCTCCGCGCTCATGTCGGTGCTGTACTACCTGAACGTGATGCAGCTGCTGGTGAAGGCGATTGCGTGGGTGATGCAGAAGACGCTGCGGACCTCGGGCGCGGAGACGCTCTCCGCGTCGGGCAACATCTTCCTCGGCCAGACCGAGGCGCCGCTGCTCATCAAGCCGTTCGTGCGCACCTTCACCCAGTCGGAGCTGAACACGGTCATGGTCGGCGGCTTCGCGACCGTTGCGGGGGGCGTGCTGGCGGCCTACGTCGGGATGCTCTCGGGGTACTTCCCCGACATCGCGAGCCATCTCCTCGCCGCGAGCGTGATGAACGCCCCGGCGGGCCTCTATCTCTCGAAGATCATCCTGCCCGAGACGGCGCATCCCGTCACTCGCGGCACGCTCAAGCTGGAGGTGGAGAAGACCGAGTCGAGCGTGATCGAGGCTGCCGCGGGGGGTGCGGCGCAGGGAGTGCAGCTCGCGATCAACGTCGCGGCCATGCTGATGGCCTTCGTGGCCCTGGTGGCGCTGCTCAACTTCCTCCTCGGCTGGGCCGGCGGCCTCGTGGGCGTGGACGGGCTGAGCCTGCAGGGGATCCTCGGCTTCCTCCTCCGCCCGCTCGCGTGGGTCATGGGCACGCCCTGGCAGGACACGGCCTATGTAGGGAGCCTCATCGGCGTGAAGACGACGCT
>DASTYH010000312.1:0-5146 GCA_035765075.1 Gemmatimonadales bacterium | reverse complement strand
GGGCTGAGTCGGGTGAAAGTATCCGCGCCGATGCGTGAAACCGGAAGGGCCCTGGTGCGCGATTCGCCCCTGCAAACGCGCATCTCCCCCGGTCCACCGGGCGGTTCACCCCGATTCCATTGGACGGCGGGCCGGAACGCCCGAGCTTGGTGCCCTGCCCCGCGCTCCGGAGATGCCCGAATGCGAATCGCGCCTCATGTCATCGCCATCCCCGACGCCGAGCTCGACGACCTCCGTCGCCGGCTCGCCGCCACCCGCTGGCCAGCCGAGTCGCATTCCGGCGACTGGACGCGCGGGGTGCCGCAGGCGTACGCGCGGTGGCTCGCGGAATACTGGCTCAACGGGTACGACTGGCGGCGCGAAGAGGCGGCGCTCAACCGCCATCCGCAGTCCATCGCCGAGGTGGATGGGCAGCCGATCCACTTCTTCCACGTCCGGTCGCGCCACGCCGGCGCGCTCCCGCTCATGCTGCTCCACGGGTGGCCGAGCTCGAGCGTCGAGTTCGTGGGCCTGATCGAGCGGCTCACCGATCCGGTGGCGCACGGCGGGACCGCGGACGACGCCTTCCACGTGGTCCTCCCGACCACGCCCGGGTTCGGGCTCTCGAGCCCGCTCGCGAACGGATGGGATGCGGGGCGGACCGCCGCCGCGTACGACCAGCTCATGCGCGCGCTCGGCTACGAGGAATGGGGCGTGCACGGCGGCGACGTCGGAGCGGACATCGCGGGGGAGATGAACCACCTGGAGGGCGGCCTGGTCGGGGTCCACGTGAGCACCGACATGCCCTCCCTCATCTGGTTCGCGCGCTTCACCGGGAGCGATCCCGCGGCGCACCCCGATCTCACAGAGGGGGAGCGCGCCGTGGTCGGAGAGATCGCCGCGCGCACCGCGGAGGACGGCGGCTACCTCGAGATCCAGCGCACGAGGCCGTCCACGATCGGCTACCTGCTCAACGACTCGCCGGTGGGGCAGCTCGCGTGGATGGCGGAGAAGTTCAAGCTCTGGACCGGGGTCGGCGACCGGCTGCCGGAGGAGACCGTCGGTCTCGACCGGCTGCTCACCCTCGTCACTCTCGCCTGGTTCACGATGAGCGGCGCGAGCGCGGCGCAGTTCCTCTGCACCAATCTCCACGCAGAGCGCGACTGGGGCCGCCCCTCGTTCGCGCCGCTCGGCATGGCGGTCTTCGGCGCGCGGGGAAATCCGCGCGCCCTGAACCCGCAGGGGCACCTCACCGGACACTGGAGCGAGTTCCCCACCGGCGGACACTTCCCCGCGATGGAGGTGCCCGACCTCCTGGTGCAGGACCTCCGCCGGTTCTTCCGCGGCATGCGGCGCACGCCGGGTTCGCCGACGAGCCTCCCATGATGTTCACCCAGCCGGGACGGACCGCGACCATCAGGCGCGCACTGGTGACGGGCACGCTCGCCGTGGGCCTCCTCGACGGCGCCTTCGCCGCCGCCCGCGCCGCCGGCAGCGGAGCGTCTCCGTTGCAGCCGTTCCGGGCGATCGCCGCCGGCCTCCTCGGGAGCAGCGCCTTCCGGGGCGGCGTCCCGGCCGCGCTCCTCGGCGTGGCGCTCCACTTCGTGATCGCGGCCGGCGTCGTCGCGACGTACCTCGTGGCGAGCCGCCGCCTCCCGGTCCTGATCCGGCACCCGCTCCTCTCCGGCGCCGCCTACGGCCTCGCCGTCTACGCGGTGATGCACCACGTCGTGATCCCGCTGAGCGCGCTCACCCCCGCCCCCTGGTCCCTCTCCCGGGCGCTCCCCGCCCTCCTCATTCATATTGGAGGCGTGGGGATTCCGGCGGCGCTGGCGGCACGGTCGACGCGGTTTCCTGTGACCTGGCCGGCGGCGGTGGGGCCCCGGGAAAGCGGGAGAGCGGGATAGCGCGAGCGGGCGGCCCCCGTTTCCGCCGCTCCCGCCGTTTCCGCCGCTCCCGCCGACAACTCCCCTTACCCGCAAGGAGCCCCCATGCCCGTCTACTACATCGGGAGCTACGACATCGACGACCCGGGCGCCTACGAGGCCTATGCGCCGGTGGTGATGGCGCTCCTGCCGAAGTACGGCGGGCAGCTCCTCGCCGCGGACACCGCCGCGTATGCCGTCGAGGGCCGGCCGAGGACGATGAACGCCATCATCCGCTTCCCCTCACGCGAGGCGGCGCTCGGCCTCTACAACGATCCCGATTACCAGGAGGCGAAACGCCTCCGCCAGCGGTCCACGAGAAACATCACCATGGTGCTCGTCGAGGCGCTCGACTCCACGTGACCGGAGAGACGGCGCGGCTCGCTCACCCGCCCCTCGCTTCCGAATCCGCCGCCGCCATCACGGTGGTCCGCGCGCCGGCTCGCGGCCGCGGCGTGCTTGTCGTCTTCGCGATCTGGACCGTCTGGGGGCTCTGGTCGATCAACCAGCGGGCGCTCGCGGCGATCCTCACCGGCACGCCGGCGCCGGAGCGCGCCAACCCGTGGCAGCTCACCATGGCGAGCGCGTGGTTCTGGGCGCTCGCCACGCTCGCCATCATGGGGGTCGCGCGGCGGATCCGGGACCGCATCGGCACCACGGAGGGACGGCTGCTGGCGCATGCCGGCGCCTTCGCCGGGCTGCACGTGATCGACGTGACGGTGTATCGCGTCGCGGCCGGCTTCATGGGGGCGGAGCCGAGGCCGTTTCTCTCGCTCCTCGTCTCGCTCCTCACCTTCAACGCGCTGATCTACATCGCCGTCGCCTTTGCTACGACGGCGCTCGACGCCGCCGCAACGCTCCGTGCGCGGGCCACGCGCGAGGCGCGGCTCGAGGCGCAGCTCTCGCTCGCCCGGTTCCACACGCTCCGCGCCCAGCTCCAGCCACACTTCCTCTTCAACGCCCTGAACGGCATCTCCTCGCTGATGCACACCGACGTCGAGCGCGCGGACCGGATGCTCGTCCGGATCAGCGAGCTCCTCCGGGCGGCCATCGAGAGCGCGCCACTCCCCGAGGTGCCGATCGGCGAGGAGCTGGCGTTCGTGGCGCGCTACCTCGAGATCGAGAAGATGCGCTACGGCGACCGGCTCGACGTGATCCTCGACGTCCCGGCCGATCTCTCCGGGCTCCTGGTGCCGAACATGCTGCTGCAGCCGCTCCTCGAGAACGCAGTGCGGAACGGCGTGGCCCCCCATGCGCGGCAGGGGGTGGTCCACCTGCGGATCCGGCGCCAGGCCGACGAGCTCGAGATAACCGTCCGGGACAGCGGCGCCGGGTTCGGCGCCGAGACGCCGGACGGCGCCGGGCTCCGGATCACGCGCGAGCGGCTCGCGTCGCTCTACGGGTCTCGCGAGCGGCTCGCGTTCTCCACGGACGCGGATGGCTTCGAGGCGCGGGTGACGCTGCCCTGCCGCCTGGCGGCGACATCGCACGCGCCGCTCCCGCGATGACGATCCGCTGCCTCATCGCCGACGACGAGCCGCTCGGCCGGGAGCGGATCGCGGGACTGCTGCGCGGGATTCCGGATGCCACGATCGTCGGCCTCTGCGCCAACGGCGCGGAAGCGCTCGAGCTGGTGGAGCGGGAGCATCCCGACCTCCTCTTCCTCGACGTCCAGATGCCGGAGCTCGACGGCTTTGCCGTGGTGGCCGCGATCCCCCCGGAGATCATGCCGGAGATCATCTTCGTCACGGTGCATGACCAGTACGCGCTCAAGGCGTTCGAGGTGCATGCGCAGGACTATCTCCTCAAGCCGTTCGACCCCGACCGGCTGATCGCCGCCTTCGCGCGCGCCGCCCGGCGCATCGCCGGCACCCGGGAGCACGAGCGGGAGACGCGGCGGCTCCGCGCGCTGGTGGACGACATCGAGCGCCGGCGCACCCGGCGTACCCGGGTGGCGATCCGGTCGGAGCGCGGGGTGCGGCTCCTGCCGGTGGCGGAGATCGACTGGATCGAGGCGTCGGACAACCACGTCCTGATCCACGCCGGCGGCGAGACGCACGCCATCCGCCAGACGCTCCAGGCCATGGAGGCGACCCTCCCCCCCGCCGACTTCATCCGGGTGCACCGGTCGCTGATCGTGAACGTGACGCGGATCCGGGAGATCAGGCCGTGGGGGAGCGGCGAGTACGTCCTCGCCCTCCGCGACGGCGCGGAAGTGCGGACGAGCCGGAGCTATCGGGGGCGGCTGGAGGCGCTGATGCGGTGACAGATCGAGGTAATGGAAGGAAAGCAATCCGCGGATTCCGCCGATTGGTCGCCGCGCATCCCGATCTCCCACGGCGCGACCACATCAACAGCTGTGGTTCTGACGCTTCGGGGCTGCTCCCGAGTCCCGATCGTTCGGCGTAATCTGCGTAAGCTGCGGATATCCTCTTCCTATCTGCATCCCGAACGCCGATCGACGCTATCGCACCCCGCGCACGATCGTTCCGCCGAACGCGTCCTCGACCACGAGCTCGGCGCGCCGGCCGCGCTGGCGGAAGCGGGCGGTGGCGTTCAGCATCGGGAGGTAGTAGCGCCCGTCCCTTTCCTCGAACAGCGCGGTCCGCCATTGCTCCGGCCAGTGGCCCACCAGCACGGCGCCGTCGAGCGAGACGGTCACCGAGTCGCCCCCCTCGGTGCGATAGACGCCGGTGTGCCGCGCGTTCCGCGTCGAGTCGACGGCGACGAGCGCGCGGGCACGCGGGAGCGCCACCCGATCGCCGCGCATGATGGCGGCGAGGTCGCGCACCGTGCGGCCCATGCGATCGAGGTTGCCAAGGACGATGATGGTCCGCCGCGTGTCGGGGATGCGCAGGATGTAGCAGGTGAAGCCCGGAAGCCCGCCGCTGTGCCCGTGGGTGACCCCATCGGGCCCCTCCATGATGAACCAGCCGTAGCCGTACCGGCCCTCGCCCGGCGAGAAGATCGAATCGAGCATCGCGCGGGAGACGAGCCGCCCGGTGTAGAGCGCCTGGTCCCAGCGGTAGAGGTCGCGCGCCGTGGTGACGAGCCCCGCATCGGCCTGCGGCGGCTGCATGAGCTGGTAGAAGCCGTTCAGGTAGTCCCGGCGCGAGAGGCCGTTGTAGTAGGCCACGGGCGCCGCCCCCGGGCGGAGCCGGTAGCCGCTCGCCCGATCGGCAAGGAGCTCGGCCGAGTGGTCCTGGCCGCTCCGGGTCATGCCGAGCGGCTCGTGGATGCGC
>DASTYH010000311.1:0-2867 GCA_035765075.1 Gemmatimonadales bacterium | reverse complement strand
CTGGACGCCCGCGCGTGCTCGCGCTGCCCGGGCCGACCCTCCGCGAGCAACTCTTCACCCCCGAGGTCCAGGCCGAGCTGGCCCGGCTCGCCGACATCGACTGGAACGGGAGCGACGAGCGCTGGACGTCCGAGCGCCTGGCGGAGGCGATCGGGAGCTACGATGGGCTCATCACCGGGTGGGGCTCGCCGCTGATCACGCCGGCGGTCCTCGACGCGGCGACGCGGCTGAAGGTGATCGCCCATTCGGCGGGAAGCGTGAAGCACTTCATCAAGGAGGACACGCTCGAGCGCGGGATCAAGGTTTCGTCGGCGGCGGTGGCGATGGCGCCGGCGGTGGCGGAGTATTCCCTGCTGCTCGTGATGCTCGGGCTGCGGGCGGTCCATGAGTACGACTACGGCATGCGCCGCGGCGGGCACGCCTGGGATAGCCAGCGAGCGTATGGGGTCGGGCAGGAGATCGCGTCGCAGCGGATCGGCGTCGTCGGCGCGGGCCTGGTCGGGCGGACATTCATCGGCAAGGCGCGGGCGCTCGGCGCGGAGGTGTGGGTGTACGATCCGTACCTGCCGGACGCGGTCGCGGCGGAGATCGGCGCCCGGAAGGCGGAGCTGGACGAGCTGATGCGGGACTGCCCGATCGTCGTCATCCACGCGCCGGTGACGCCGGAGACGCGCCACATGATCGGCGCGGAGCAGCTGGCGCAGATGCGGGACAATGGCTACCTGGTGAACACCGCCCGCTCGTGGGTGGTGGATCAGGACGCGTTGCTGGCGGAGCTGCAGCGTGGACGCATCCGGGCGGCGCTGGACGTCTATGACACCGAGCCGCTGCCGGTGGATCACCCGTTCCGGGCGCTGCCGAACGTGATCCTGACGCCGCACATCGCCGGGGCGACGCAGCAGTGCTGGGACCGGCTGGGCGAGTGCGTGCTGCGGGACCTGACGAACGTCTTCACGGGGCAGCCGATGGCGCATGAGGTGACGCTGGAGCGGTACGCGATCCTGGCCTAACGCGCGGTCGACCGTCGTCTCGCCGCGGCCGGATATCCGCACGGCCGTCCCCACGGTTGCGTCGGGTCCGAGGCCCGGCGCCGATGCGGGCGGGAGCCTGCTGGGTGCGCCGCTACCGCCTTGTGGGCGCTTGCCGGTGGTGATTGGATGTGGGAATCCGGTCGCGGGCCGGCGTGGTCGCGGGACAACCCCGGCCCGCGGGGGCGGCACACGGTCCGGGGCCATGGGGGCGCACGCCCGTCGTCATCTCCTTTGAAAGGACACCTGCTCGGTGACAGCGGACGCAGAGAGGCACGCGGTACGGATCGTCGAGGTGGAACCGCGGTTCTCGCTGGAGGTGCCGGACGTGGAGTTCGCGTTCGGGGCGTCGACGGCGGGGGCGCTGACGCTGGCGCACGTTCGTGTGCGGGTGGCGGACGGGGCCGGGCGCGAGGCGGACGGCTGGGGAGCGATCTTCCTTTCCCACCCGTGGGCCTTCCCGGGTGGCGAGCCGGATGGGGCCGCCAAGGACGCGCTGATGCGCGGCATCGTGACCGCGCTGGGCGAGCGCATGGCAGGGGGCGGGGTGTGGGGGCATCCGCTCGACCACTTCCTCGCGCTCGAGCCGCAGCTCGCCACCATCGCGGCGCGGGTCGCCGCCGGGCACGGCACAGGGGTCACCGTGCCGCCGCTCTGCTCGCTCGTCTGCCTCTCCCCGATCGACGCGGCGCTCCATGACGCCTACGGTCGGCTGCACGGCATCAACGCGTTCGACGCGCTCGGGCCGGAGCATGTCGGCTGGGACCTCTCGCGGGTGCTGGGGGAGGCGTTCTCGGGCCGCTACCTCGCGGATATCCTCCGGGCGCGGCCGGTGGAGGCAATCCCGGTCTCGCACACGGTCGGGGCGAGCGATCCGCTGACGCCGGAGGGGGCTGGCGAGGGAAGCGTCCCGCTCACCGACTGGATCGCGCGGGACGGGGTGTTCTCGTTCAAGGTCAAGCTGAAGGGCAAGGACCTGGCGTGGGACACGGCGCGGCTGGTGGACGTGTTCGCGGTCGCCTCGCGGTCAACGGCCACGGCCGGGGCGATACGGATCTTCGGTGACCTCAACGAGCAGGCGCCCTCGATGGACTACCTCCTCGCGCTGATCGAGGAGGTGCGGGAGCGCTCCCCGGAGACCTTCGCCGCGCTCGACGCGCTGGAGCAGCCGGCGCGGAGGGATCTGGGCGAGGGGGCGGCGTGCGTGGGCGAGGCGGCGGCGTTGGTGCCGATCGTCCTCGATGAGGGGCTGGTCAGCCTCGCGGCGATCGATCGCGCGGTCGAGCTGGGCTGGAACGGGATCGCGCTGAAGACGTGCAAGACGCAGAGCCTGATGCTGCTGGCGATCGCGAAGGCGACGGGGTTGGGGCTGCAGGTGTCGGTGCAGGACCTGACGAACCCGGGGATCGCGCTGTTGCAGTCGGTGGCGCTGGCGTCGCGACTGCCGGAGACCCGGCCGATGGAGACGAACCAGCGGCAGTATTTCCCGCGGACGTCCGATCCGGAGGCGGCGGTGTACCCGGAGATCTTCAGGGTGCGGGACGGGCGGGTGCCGGCGATCGCGCTGACTGGGCCGGGGAATGGGTTCGATGTGGCGCGGATCGACCGGGCGGTCTTCCGGGAGGCGCGATAGGGGCGTCTGATGCGCGGGCATCTCGTGCCGGCGCGGAGAGGGAGGACATTGGGGCGCATCCGTGCGAGCGACCGGGCGTGTGGTGAAAACGGCGCCGCCCCGGCCGGAGTGGCCAGGGGCGGCGCGGCGAGTCGCGGTGACGTCCAGGTTGCTAGTAGGCGGCGGTGTCCGTGCCGGTGCCGGGGCCCTCGCGCTTGATCATCCGG
>DASTYH010000310.1:0-3525 GCA_035765075.1 Gemmatimonadales bacterium | reverse complement strand
TCATAGAGACGCCGTGTCCCAGGAAACCAGACCCACGGAAACCAAGATCGCGACCCTCGCCTGGCGGCGGGGCATGCTCTTCGAGACCGAAGCTCCCGGGGGCACGATCCGCCTCGACGGGAAGGCGCGCGAGGGCGCGAGTCCGGTCGTCGCACTGCTCATGGCCGCCGCCGCGTGCAGCGGGTCCGACATCGTGATGATCCTCGAGAAGATGCGGATCGAACTGACCGAGCTCAGCGTCGAAGTGCAGGGACTCCGTCGCGGCGAAGATCCCCGGCGCTATCTCTCGCTGCACTTCATCTACCGGATCCGCGGCGCGGGCCTCGACGAGCAGAAGGCGCGCCGGGCCATCGACCTCTCGCTGGAGAAGTACTGCTCGGTCACCGCGTCGCTCGCGGCCGACATACCCGTCACCTATGACGTCGACCTCGGCTAGGCGGGCGCTCCTCGTCGCCGCGGTGTGCCTCGTCCCGGCGTCCGCGGCGGCCCAGCGGGCGTCCGAGCTCGGGGTGCAGGTGATCGGAACGGCGCAGGATGACGGACTGGTGGTGGCCGGACTTTCGGGCGCCCTCCGGCCCACGCGGCGTCTCCGCCTGCTCCTCTCGGCGGGCGCCGGGAGCGCGGCGGGCGAGTTCGTCTTCCGGAGCGAGCTCCTCGGCCACTTCCTGCTGAGTCCCGCAACCCGCGGCATCGGGTTGTACGGCGGGGGTGGCGTCGCGCTCGTCGCCGGGCCGCGCGAGACGGGGTACCTGGTCCTGCTGCTCGGCGTCGAGCAGGCGCCGGGCGGGAGAAGCGGCTGGTTCGTGGAGGGAGGACTGGGGGGCGGGGTGCGTGGGGCGGCAGGCTACCGGTGGCGCAGGTTCGGCGGCCGGCGGGGCACGGAGTGACTGAAAACAGAACGCCCCGGGGAGACGTGTCTCCCCGGGGGTTTCAGCGTACCAGCGTCCGGACGGTGGTCAGACCGAGCCGACGGGCTCCGCGCGCCGCTGCACCGGCTGGCAGTACCGCTCGCCGAGCTGCCGGAGCTGTCCGAGCTGCTCATCGGCCAGATCCTCATAGCGGTCGGCGATGTACTGCATCGTGTCGTCGAACCAATCCTTCTGGTGCTCGGGAAGCGCCTCGATGACGCCGCACCGGAGGATGTGGCTGAACATCTCGTCCCGCGCCTGGTCGAACGACGACGGGGGAGTGGCCGCAGGGGCACGCCGAGTATTCTTCTTGCTCATGCACCGTCCTTTTTTGTGACAGTCAGTGGGTGCATCAATATAAACTGGTTGCACTATTTGGTGCAATCACATCCTTTGATCGCAAATCCGCCGTCGCAGTTAGATTACCCGCTCACTGGAAGGGGCACCCGGGGGCGTGATCCCACGCGGGAGCCCGGCGAAGGCGGGATCATGGCGGAACACGACGAAATCTATGGCAAGGAGCGGGCCGCGCGGCTCGAGGGGATGTTGCGGGAGCTCGCGGCGCGCCTGAGAGAGCTCGACGAAAGGGGTCTCCTGCTTCGGTCGGTGCCCGAGCTGCTCAAGCGGCTCGGTGATGCACGAAGCGAGCTGTTCCACTACGAGGTCCGCTCGACCTACGACACGCCCGAGGTGGCGGACAGCCGCCGGATCGTGGACGAGGCCGCGCGAGGCCAGACCAGTTTCACCGACGAACCCGAGGATGACGAGCCATGGCGGCAGCGACCGGCGACCTGAGGGCGGCATGAAGAACTTCTACGTTGTGCTCGCCGTGATGGCGGCACTTGGCGTCGGCGTCCTCGTGTACCAGATGTCGAAGCCGGCCGTGAGCATCCCCGCCAACGTGGCCGTGCTCCCCGCGGATACCGCGGGCTTCCGCGGCTACGTCCTCGGCGCCGACTCGGCCCCGGTCGAGATCGTCGAGTACGGGGATTACCAGTGCCCGGGGTGCGCCAACTTTGCGCTCGTGACCTTCCCGGACATTCAGGAGCGGCTGATCAATACCGGCCGCGTCCGCTTCGTCTATCGCGACTTCCCGCTCGACGGGATCCACCGTTTTGCCCGCCTCTCCGCGCATGCCGCGGCATGCGCCGACGAGCAGGGACGGTTCTGGCCGATGAACAAGCTCATCTTCCAGGGCCAGCCCGACTGGGCGAGCGGCGGCGCGGACCGCGTCATCCGGGGCTATGCGGAGGCGGCCGCGCTGGACATGGACCAGTACGACACGTGCATGGAATCGGCCAGGTACGCCGGTCGGATCCAGGCGAGCTACGAGCAGGGTGCGGCCCTCGGCGTCGGCGGGACGCCGATGTTCCTGATCGGCGGCCGGCTGTACAACGCCATGGGCTATGACGAAATGCGCCGGCTGGTGGACTCGATCGCGGCGGCGCCGCAGCAATGAAATGGCGGATGGGGGCGGCGCTCCTCAGTCTCCTCGGGATCTTCGTCGCCGCCTACCTCTACCTCTACAAGATCGGCAGGATCGGCTCGGTGATGTGCGGGTCGGGGGGGTGTGAGACGGTCCAGCTGAGCCGCTGGAGCAGCTTTGCCGGCGTGGATGTGGCGCTGATCGGCCTCGTCGGCTACGTGGGCCTTCTCGGCCTTTCCCTCCTCTCACTGCAGCCGCGCTTCGCGGGGGCCCGGTGGCCGGCGCAGCTCCTCGCCCTGCTGAGCGGGATCGGCGTCGTCTTCGCCATCTACCTTACCTGGCTCGAGCTTTTCGTCATCCACGCCATCTGCCGCTGGTGCGTCGGCTCCGCGGTGATCATCACCGCGATCTTCGCGACCGCGCTTCTCGACCTCCGGGCCCACCGGGCGCCGGAACGGGCGGCATGACCGAGGCGCACGGCGCGCATTCTCCCCGGGGGAAGGCCCTCGCCCTCCTCTCGCTCGGCGCCCTGGGCGTCGTATACGGCGATATCGGGACGAGCCCGCTCTACGCCTTCAAGGAAGCGTTCATCGGGCCGCACGCCGTCGCGCTCACCAAGGAGAACGTCCTCGGCGTCCTCTCGCTCGTCTTCTGGTCGCTCAACTTCATCGTCACGTTCAAGTACCTGAGCGTGATCATGCGAGCCGACAATCGCGGAGAGGGTGGCATCCTCGCGCTGCTCGCCCTCGTCCGGCCCGCGGGGGATCCCCGCCGGGGGCAGCGGGTGCTGATCGCGGTCGGCCTCTTCGGGGCCGCACTCCTCTATGGCGACGGCATCATCACCCCCGCCATCTCGGTGCTCGGCGCCGTCGAAGGCCTCAGCGTCGCCACACCGGCGCTCGACCGCTGGGTGCTCCCGATCGCCGTAGTGATCATCTCCGGCCTCTTTGCGGTGCAGCGTCGCGGGACCGCGGGGGTCGGCCGCATCTTCGGACCGCTCACGGCCGTGTGGTTTCTCTGCATCGCGCTGCTCGGCATTCGCGGCATCGCGATGCACCCCGACGTCCTCGCCGGGATGAACCCGATGCACGCCGTGGACTTCTTTGCGCGCGAGGGCGTCCACGGCGTCGCCATCCTCGCCGTGGTGGTCCTCGTGGTGACCGGCGGCGAGGCGCTGTACGCCGACATGGG
>DASTYH010000309.1:0-3685 GCA_035765075.1 Gemmatimonadales bacterium | reverse complement strand
ACGTTGAGGATGAACAGCACGCGGTAGGCCGCGTCGAGATCGCGCCGCACGATGTCCTCGACGCCCGGGCGCAGCACCTTCACCACCACCTCGCGCCCGCGATGGACCGCGCGATGCACCTGGCCGAGCGAGGCGGCCGCGAGCGGGACCGGGTCGAATCGGTCGAAGACGGACTCCGGCCGCTCCCCGAGCTCCTCGGCAATCACCGCTTCCGCCACCCCCGGTGCGAGCGGCGGCACGTTGTCGGTCAGCGTGCCGATGGCGCCGAGGTACGGTTCCGGCAGGATGTCGGCCCGGGCGGAGAAGACCTGCGCCAGCTTGATGAACGTGGGGCCGAGGCGGGCGATCGTCCCCGTGAGGGCCTCCGCACGCCGCTGGTGGTGGGCATCGCTCCGCCGGGCGGGCTGCCCGAACAGCAGGTAGCGCCGCCGGTCCCGCCAGAAGGCGAGCAGAAAGGGAGCGAGGCGCAGCAGGATGGTGAAGGGTCGCACGCTACAGCAGGAGGCGGTCGGCCAGCCAGAGCAGCAGGAAGAATCCGCAGACGTCGGTGAAGGTGGTGACGAAGATGGACGACGCGACCGCGGGGTCCACTCCGCGCCGCTCGAGGACGATCGGAATGAATGCGCCGGCGAAACCGGCGACCACGAGGTTCCCCGCCATCGCGAGGAAGATGACGAGGCCGAGCAGCGGCCCCTGCCCGAAGAGGAGCGCCACGAGGGCGGCGATCGCGCCGCAGGCGAGCCCGTTGGTGAGGCCCACCAGGAGCTCCTTGCCGATCACGCCGAGGAACTGTCCCCGCGGGATGAGCCCCAGCGCCAGGCGTCGCACCGTCACCGCCAGGGCCTGCGTGCCGGTGTTTCCCCCCATGCCGGCGATCACGGGCATGATCACTGCCAGCGTCGTGAGCCGCCGGATCAGATCCTGATTGGCAAACACCACCGATGCCGCGAGGAAGGCGGTGGCCAGGTTCACGAAGAGCCACGGGAGCCGGCTCCGGACCGCGTCGCGCCAGCCGGCGCCAAGCTCCTCGTCCGCCGAGGTTCCGCCGAACCTGAGGATATCCTCCGTCGTCTCCGCCTCGACCACATCGATCACGTCGTCGAAGGTGATCCGGCCGAGAAGGCGCCCCGCGGGATCCACCACCGGAACGCTCGCCAGGTTGTAGCGCGCCATCACGCGCGCCACCTCTTCCTGGTCCATGGCCGGCGGCACCGAGATGTCGGGATCCCGCATGATCTCGGCGACCAGTCGGGAGGGCGGGCTCACCACCAGATCCCGGAGCGGGAGCACCCCCTTGAGGTGCCGACCGGCGTCGACCACGTAGACCCGGTAGAAGTCCTCCACTTCCTCCGCCTGGCGGCGGATCGAGTCGAGCGCCTCAGCGGCGGTCTCGGTGGCGAGCACCGTGACCATGCGGGTGGTCATGATGCCGCCGGCGGACTCCTCGTCGTAGCGGAGGAGCTCGTCGACCTCCGCGCGATCCTCGACCTGCTTGAGGATCCGCTCGGCGTCCTCGGGCTCGAGCTCGCCGAGGAGGTCCGCCGCGTCGTCGTCGTCCAGCTCGTCGACGATTTCGGCGGCGCGCTCCGGCGTCAGCGCGGCGAGGGTATCCTCGGCGTGTGCCTCCGCCGGCATCTCGATCAGCGCCTGGCTCGAGAGCTCGGGGGGGAGGGCCTGAACGACCGCGATCCGCTCCTCGTCGTCGAGCTGCGAGAGAACGTCGGCCAGGTCGGCGGGCTCGAGGAGGGGCGCCCGCGCGATCAGCTCCTCGATCCCGCCCGAACGCACCAGCTCGACCATCGCATCGGCGTCGAAGCTCTGCTGGGTCATGGCGCCGAACCGAGGTGGGTGGTGGGAACGCCGGCACGGCGGACGAGCAGCCGCTCGATCCGGGCAGGAGAGGCCTGCACCACGTCGATCTCGAGGCCGCCGATCACGAACCGCTCGCCCACGCCGGGGATCCGTCCGGCCAGCTCCGCCAGCAGACCGCCGAGCGTCGTCGCATGGGCGTGGGGCAGCTCGGCACCGAACCGCTCCGCGATCGCGGCGATCGGCTCGGTCCCGTCGGCATCGAGCAGCGCGCCGGCGGGAAGCTCGGCGCCGGGGACCGCTTCATCGTCGTGCTCGTCGAAGATCTCCCCCACCAGCTCCTCCAGCAGGTCCTCGAGCGTCACGATCCCGAGCGTTCCCCCGAACTCGTCGATCACGATGCCCAGGTGCCGGCGCTCACGCTGCATGTCGAGGAGGAGGTCGCCGCAGCTCCGGGTGGCGGGCGAGACGGTCACCGGGCGGATCGGCAGCGCATGCGCCTCCCGCAGCTTGAAGAGATCGAAGGCGTGGAGCATGCCGACGATCTCGTCGAGCGTCTGCCGGTAGACGGGAATCCGACTGTATCCGCTTTCCGCAAAGACCCGGGTGATGTCGTTGATGGACGCATCCTCGCTCACGGCGACGATTTCCGTCCGCGGCGTCATGACCTCCCGCACCTGCCGCTGCGTAAAGCTCATCACCCCGCCGATCAGCGCCATCTCGTCGTGGTCCATCCCGTGCGGCGCCGTGAGCTCACGCCAGACGGGCCGCAGGTCCTGCCGGCGGTGACCCGATCGAGTGGGCAGAATGACGCCCATGAGCGCCGACCAGGGCCGCAGTATGGGCATCACGGCGGCGAGCACCGCCTCGGCGCGAGGCTCCGTCAGCCAGCGGGGGATCAGATATCCCGCCGCCAGGGCGAACGGAATCGCCATGAGCGCGACCGCCGCCACCGAGATCGCCAGCGTGGAGCCGAGGACCGCCGGAAGGGATGCGGCGAGGAGGACGGCGCCGAGCGAGGTCGTGGCGGCGGTCGCCGTGATCCGTGCGTCCACCTCGCTGAGCCAGTCGAGGGGCGGGCCCGACCCGCGCAGCCGCCGCGAGAGCGCCTGCGCGAGCTCGCGTCGTGCCACCGACATCTGCGCCGCGCCGGCCGTGGCGCCGAACGTCGTCAGCAGCAGCCCGAGCCCGAGCGCGAGCCAGATCACGGCGAATCCGCCGGGATCGCCGGCTCCCCGCTCGGACGGCGCACGCCGACGCGGCGGACGCGCCGGCGGAAGACATGCTCCACGACGATCTCGAATCCGTCGAGGCGCAGGGTCTCCCCCGCCCGCGGCACGCGCCCGAGCTCCGCCAGGACGAGGCCGCCGACGGTGCTCACGTCCTCCCGCCCGAAGTGGTGCCCCAGCTCCCCCTCGAGCTCGGCGAGCGCGACGCCGCCGTCCACGCGGAGCTGGTCCTCGCCGAGTCGCTGGATCGGCGCCACTTCGTCGGTGTCGTACTCGTCCTGGATCTCGCCCACGATCTGCTCGAGGATGTCCTCGAGGGTGATGATGCCGGCGGTGCCGCCGAACTCATCGACCACCACGGCGAGATGCGAAGGTCCCCGCTGGAAATCCCGGAGCTGGCGATCGAGGGACTTCGCCTCCGGGACGTAGGCGGCGGGACGCACCAGCGCCTGCCAGGGACCCGGCGCTTCCGCGTCGCCGAGCGTCGCGAGCATGTCCTTGGCGTAGATCACGCCCGCCACGGCGTCGGGATTCTCGTCGTACACGAGCAGGCGCGCGTGCTCCGAACGTCGGAGCACGCCGATCACCTCGGCGCGGGAGCTCCCGACGTCCACGCCGATGATGTCGATCCGCGGCGTCATGACCTC
>DASTYH010000308.1:0-6265 GCA_035765075.1 Gemmatimonadales bacterium | reverse complement strand
TCCAGGCGAGGCGTGTGTGCGCTGCCGCCGGAAACCGGCGTCGCGGGGGTGAGCGGATCGGGCGGGCGCCGGCCGGTCAGCAGCTCATGGAGCAGCACGCCCAGGGCAAAGACATCCCCCGCGGGCGTGACCGGGCTTCCGGCGAGCTGCTCCGGACTCGCATAGGCCGGCGTGAGGATCTGGCGGCCGGTGCCGGTACGCGTCGCTCCGTCCGGGTCGTCGTCGAGGAGCCTGGCGATCCCGAAGTCGAGAAGGCGGATGTCGCCATCGGCGGTCACCAGAATGTTCGAGGGCTTGATGTCCCGATGGACGATGCGGCGGCGGTGGGCGTACTCGACCGCGCGGCAGACGCTGAGCGCGAGTGCCAGGCGCGCCTCGACATCGAGGCGACGGGAATCGGCATACCGGTCGATCCGCTCCCCCTCGATGTGCTCCATCACGAGGTACGGGCGGCCATCCGGCGTGACACCCCCGTCGTGCAGCCGCGCGATGTTCGGGTGCTCGAGCGAGGCGAGGATCTGCCGCTCGCGGCGGAAGCGGCGGAGGATCTCGTCGGTGTCCATCCCCCGCTTCACGACCTTCACGGCGACCAGCTTCTCGTAGGCCCCGTCCGCCCGTTCGGCGAGGTAGACGGCGCCCATCCCCCCGCGCCCGAGCTCCCGCACGATCCGCCACGGCCCGATGCGAGCGCCGATGAGCGCCGAATCCTCGTCGTCCGGCGACCGCGCCGCCGCCGCAAGCTCGCCCGGGGTCGCGTCGAGCAGCGGAGCGGCGCTCGCATCCGCTGCGAGAAGATGCTCGACGGCACGCCGCACTTCGTCATCACGCGTGGCGGCCGCGAGATACGTGGCCCGCTCACGCTCCGGCAGCGCCACGGCCGCCTCGAACAGCCGGGACGCCAGCTCCCACCGTTCCGGATCG
Organism: Gemmatimonadales bacterium; assembly: GCA_035765075.1. GTDB lineage: Bacteria > Gemmatimonadota > Gemmatimonadetes > Gemmatimonadales > GWC2-71-9 > CAMLLJ01. Next base: position 5,344 of record DASTYH010000308.1, on the reverse strand, counting down.
AGCTCGGCTCCCATCACCCCTCACCCATGGCATGGGTGAGCCAGGCGCGCGCCACGCGCCAGTCGCGCTTCACCGTGGGCTCGGAGATCTCGAGTGCCGACGCAGTCTCCTCCACCGAAAGCCCCGCAAAGAGCCGGCATTCCACCACGCTCGCCTGCCGCGGGCTCATCGCCTCGAGCCGGCTCAGCGCGTCGTCCAGCGCCACCACCTCGTCGGGATTGAGTGCCGTCGCCTCGGCGGGGTGCAGATCGGAGCCGAGCCGTGCGGCCTCCCGGCGCCGCACGGCGCGGCGGCGCGCGCCGTCCACGAGGAGCTGCCGCATGGCCCGCGCGGCCACGCGCAGGAAATGCTGCCGTCCCTCCCACGCGATCCCGCGCGACGGCAGGAGCTTGAAGTAGGCCTCGTGGACCATCTCGGTGGTGGTGAGCGTCCGGTCGGGCCGGTCCGCTCCCACGACATGCGCGAGTCCGCGCAGCTCCTGGTAGACGGCGGCGAACAGCTCGTCGAAGGCGGCCCGGTCACCGGCGCGGGCCGCTTCGATCATCGCGGCTACGGGCTCGCCGGAAGGCTCGCTCATGAAGGCGGGACGGGAGTCGGGGTGAAGCGATGATGGACAGGGAGAGAATGCCCCCCGGCGCAGGGGTTGGCAAGGCAGGTGTCCAGAGCGAGGGGTGCCCGCGCTGACGCCCGGCCCCTGACCGGGGCCGAGCGGGATCCACGCCACTAGGCGATGGGGAAGCCGTACGAGACGATGTGGCTCGCCCGCTCGGGGGCCCGTCCCGATACCGCCCGCCGGAGCCAGGCCGCGGCGACCACCACCGCCGCCCACCGGAGCGGGATCCCGGCGCCGGCCACGCCGTATGCCTCCGCCAGCTTCGGGGCCGCAAACCAGTAGTACGCGATGAACGAGAACGCCCCGAGATACGGCAGCACGTCCCGCCCCTCGAACCGGAGCGCATCGGCGATCATCGATACGGCAATCCAGCTGGCGCCGGCGGCTAGCGCCATGTGCAGGTAGGGATTGAGGGGATAGGCCTCGACGGTGAAGTACCCGGCGATGAATCCGGGGAACATCGCCGCAAAGGCGCCGAAGGGAGTCAGCATCCAGTGGGTGCGGTCGGACACCGACTGGGGGGCCGCCTTTCCCTGCGCAAAGTCGGGGCACCCGGCGGACACGCAGAGCGTACAGTCGCCACAGCGGGCGCTGCCGACGGACATGAGCGGCGCCTGGCCGTACAGCTTCTCGACCGGAAGCACCGGGCACATCGCGCTGCAGAATCCGGCCCGCCGCTCGTAGATCAGGCCGGTGGCGATTCCCGTCACCGCAAGCCCGGCGACCAGAAGCGAGAGGGCGATTCCATTCTCATTGAAGAGCAGATGGCGCGCCGGCACCAGCACGACCAGGAGCCCGACGCCGGTGGCCCAGATGACGCGCAGTCCCGGCCCGGCCCGGTGCCTTCCCCGGGAGCGCGCCCCCGCAAAGGCGTTCAGCGTCGCGACCGGACAGGCGTTCCGCCAGATCATCGGATTGACCAGGAAGACCGCCGGGAGGAGCGGGATCACCATGTCCCAGAGGATGTGCAGCGTGGTCGCCGGCCGGAGCCAGAGGCCGCCGAAAAGCGCGACGGTGGCCGCGAGTCCGGCGATCTGAATCCCTGCCCAGACGCGGCGCCCGCGGGGGGAGACGGTCCGAAGTGGCCGCGGAAAGCTGCGGTAGGGGAGCGCAAGACCGGTCATGGGACATCCGCGAGAGGGGACGGCCCAACTTCTGGCGGGCGCAATGAAGCGACCATGAAATTTTCGGGAAGCGCTACTTCGCCCCCTGACCCACCCGGACGCCCCCGAGGTACACGGCCCTGACCTGCCTGAGCACCGCCACGTCCCGCGTCGGGTCCCCCTCCACCGCCACCAGATCGGCGAGGTAGCCCGGCGCGATCCTCCCCAGCCGGTCCTCGAGCCCGAAGCTGCGGGCGTTGCCGCTGGTGGCGGCCCGGAGCGCCGCGAGCGGCGTCATGCCGCTCTCCACCATCAGGACGAGCTCCCGCACGTTCTCCCCATGCGGAAAGACGCCGGCGTCGCCACCGAAGCAGATGGTGACTCCCGCCGCCCGTCCGGCGCGGAACGCGGCGCGGGACTGCTGCACGCGGGGCGGCGCCTCCTGATCCCCGCGCCGCCATCCGTCGAAGTACTCCGCATAGGCCTCCGAGGCGGCGAGCGTCGGGCACCAGGCGACGTTCCGTTCCCGGAGCAGACGGAAGACCTCCGGCGTCCCGCCGTCGCCATGCTCGATCGTCTCGACTCCGGCGAGCGCCGCCCGCCGCATTCCCTCCGCGGAGCTCGCATGTGCCGCCACCGGCCGGCCGAGCGCATGGGCGGTCTCGACCAGTGCGCGCAGCTCCTCCGCCGAGAACGTCGGGAGGACCTCACCCCAGGGCCCGACGCCGAAGTCGGCGTACACCTTGATCCAGTCCGCTCCCGCCGCCACCTGGCTTCGCACCACGCGCACGATCTCGTCCACGCCGCTCGCTTCTTCCGCACCCTGCAGCGGATCGAAGGCGTAAAGCGTGCGCTTCGGCGCGTAACTGCCGGTGGCGACGATTGCGCGCGTCACGGCGAGGATCCGCGGCCCCTCCACGATGCCCCGCTCGATGGCGCGCCGGAGCTGCACGTCGTAGTTCCCCACTCCTTCGGTCCCGAGGTCCCGCACCGTCGTGATCCCCGCCCGAAGCGTCGCGGCCCCGTGGGCGACGGCCGCCGCCATGCGGAACCCCGCCGGCTCCTTCAGGACCTGATCATCCCAGAGCGCCTCGTTGTAGGGATGCAGGAAGAGATGCGAATGCCCCTCGATGAGCCCCGGGATGAGGGTCGTGCCGGGAAGCTCCACGCGCTCGGCGCCGGCCGGCGCCGGCACATCACCCGCCGCCCCGACGGCCTCGATCCGGTCGCCCCGCACGAGCACGACCCAGCCACGCGCCGGCGCATCCGCCGCCCCGTCCCACACCGCCGCGGGAACGAGGAGCGTCACGCGACTCGTGTCAGGCGCCTGCTGGGCGGCGAGCGATGTGGCGAGGAGGGAGAGTGTGAGGGGAAGGAGGGGCATGGGTGGTCGCTGGTTGCTGGTCGCTGGTTGCTGGTTGCTGGTCGCTTGTGGCGCTTGAGTGAAGCGAGGGACCATCCCGATGAGTCCCCGACTCACCGGGAGGATCCCTCTATCGCTCCGTGCTTCCGCAAACACCTTTCCACCTTCCCCCCTGCGCCGCACTATCCCGCAAAACAGTATCCGCACGCGAGCTCCTGCGCCCGTCCGACGGCGTACACCCCCGAGGGGACGAGCTGAACTCCGGGGTGCAGGGCATCCACCCACTCCTTCCGGACGGCGGCCGCATCGAGCCCGCGCTGCTTCGCGACGCCGGAGCTGTACACCGTCATCGCCACGTCGCAGGCGCCGACCAGGACGCCCGAGGCGAGGAGCTCGGTGATGCCGAGGCCCGCAATCGGAAGACCCTCGATCTTCGCGTACGGGTTCTTCGTGGCCGGCGCGCCGTTCACGTTGACGTGGAAGACCTTCCCGAACTCGTACTTCTCCCACATCGAGTCCTGGATGGCGAGACCCAGGGCATGATGGCGGAGGATGATCATCGCGCTCACGCCGTCCTTCTCGCCATGGGTCGCGGTCATCGTATTCAGGTACACCCGGGGCCAGATCGCGATCATTCCCTCTCCCGCGGCCGGCGCGTCGAAGACCATCCGGTGCTTACCCTTGAGCTTTCCGAACCACGCCTCGAGCTGCGGGTCACGCGAGGGGGTGGCTGCCGGCGTCTCCGCGCCGAGCGACGCCGGGACGAAGCCGCCGATGCCTGCCGCGGCTGCGGTGGCGGCGACTGCGCCGATGAATCCCCGGCGAGGGGTCGAATTGGAATCGGACATCGAATCCTCCATCATTCTGGAAGCGTGTGGTGGTGGGACCTGCCAAACTACGGCCTGAGACGCCGGACGGAAAGAAGCCGGGGGAATATGCACGTGCTCGTCGTGGGAGGCGGGCTGGCCGGGCTCGCAGCCGCGGGCCGGCTGGCCGATTCGGGGTGCCGGGTGACCCTGCTCGAAGCGCGCGACCGGCTCGGCGGACGGGCCTGGTCGGTCCCGGGCGGCGCCGTGCCCGTGGAGCTCGGCGCGGAGTGGATCGGCAACGACGGGGTCGTGAGCGAGCTCTGCGCGGAGGCCGGCATTCGGCTCACCGAGGCGCAGGGCGGCTGGTTTCGGCGGGTGGGAAGCGGATGGCAGTCGGTGAACGAGCTTCCCGGCCTCAACAAGGAGCTGCTGGGTCGCGTCCACTCCCGCTCCGGTCCCGACCGGTCGCTCGCCGAGGCGCTCGCCGACTGCTGCGGCGAGCCCGCGCTCGCCGAAGCGCGCTCGCTCCTGCTGAGCTATGTCCAGGGCTTTCACGCCGCCGATCCGAAGCGCGTGAGCGTCCGCTGGCTCGACGAGGTGGAGAAGAACCAGCCCGCCGAGGCGTCGTCGCTGCGCATCCGGGCCGGCACCGGGGCCATCATCGACCATCTGCGGCGCGGGCTCCGCGATCGCATCGAGATTCACTTCGAAACGCCGGTGCGCGAAGTCCGCTGGCGGCAGGGGCATGTCGAAGCTCGGTCCGGGGACCACTCCTGGCAGGCCGACCGGGCCATCGTGGCCGTCCCCCTCCCCATGCTCCGGGCAATCCCCGGCGACCCGGTCGAGCTCCGCTTCGTTCCGCCCCTCTCCGACAAGCACTCGGCGGCGCTCACCGTCGAGATGGGCACGGTGGTGAAGCTCTCGCTCACCTTTCGGGAGCCGTTCTGGCGGACGATCGGGCCACTCCGCGATCTGCTCTTCGTCCACGGCTTCGGCCAGCCCTTCCCCACCTGGTGGACCTCGGTCGATCCGGACGAGCCGCGGCTCGTCGCCTGGGCGGGCGGACCCGCCGCCGCTTCACTTGCCGGGCTCGGCATCGCTGCGCTGGTGGAGACGGCGCTCGACTCGCTCGCCGGCACCCTCGCGGTCCCGCGGGAGCAGGTGGCCGATCAGCTGGTGGCATCGCACCATCACGACTGGATCGGCGATCCCTTTGCGCGGGGCGCGTACTCGTATCCCGCCGTCGGGGGGAGCAGGGCGCACGAGGTTCTCGCCCGGCCGGTGGAGGGCACGCTGTTTTTTGCCGGCGAGGCCACGGTGGGGCTCGGTCTCAACGCGACGATGGAAGGGGCCATCCTCTCGGGACGCCGGGCAGCGATGCAGGCGCTGGCCGATGTGCATTGACCCTCACCCCCCCGCGTCCCCTGAGGTCATCAGTTCCCGTTTCCAGCGACCA
>DASTYH010000307.1:0-3384 GCA_035765075.1 Gemmatimonadales bacterium | reverse complement strand
GCCGGCGCCAAGCGGCTCTTCATGGTGTCGGAGCCGATGGCGGCCGCGATCGGCGCCGGCCTCCCCGTCGACTCACCGACCGGGAGCATGATCGTGGATGTCGGCGGCGGCACCACCGATGTGGCGGTGATCGCCCTCTCGGGTGTCGTATGCGATGCGTCCATCCGGACGGCCGGCGACGAGCTGGACCAGGCGATCGTGCAGTTCATGCGGAAGACGTACAACGTGCTCATCGGCGAGCCCACGGCGGAGCTGATCAAGTTCCAGATCGGCACCGCGCTTCCGCTCGAGAAGGAGCTCACCATGGCCGTGAAGGGCCGCGACCTCGTCTCGGGACTTCCCCGCACCGTGATCGTGGACTCGTCCGGGGTCCGGGACGCTCTCCAGGAATCGCTGCAGAAGATCGTGAACGCTGTTCGGCGGGCACTCGAGGTCACGCCGCCCGAGCTCGCGAGCGACATTCTCGATCACGGCATCATGCTCACCGGCGGCGGCGCCCGCATTCGTCGCCTTGGCGACCTCATCACCTTCGAGACCGGCCTCCCCGTCCGGATCGACCCCGACCCGCTCACCTGCGTCGTGCGCGGCACCGGCATGATCCTGGACGACCTCACGCGGTGGAAGAGCGTGCTGAGCGTCTAGGGGCCACGGCAGTCCGCCCCGGCATCGGAAGGCCCGAGCGGGGGCCGGGGGCGTAGATCCAGGGCCCGCGCGACGTGTCGCCAAAGTCGCCTTCTCCGCGCATATTCATGCGCAATGCTCCTCATACTGCACGACTATCGCGGACCGGCCTGGTGGCCGATCCGGCGCGTTGTCGATGTGCGCCCGGGCAGCGGCGCCTGCCGCGTCGTGGCGGTGTGGCTGGCGCTGTCGCTCGCCGCCGTGATCCTCGCGGTGGTCGAGGCGCACTACGACTGGAGCGGCATTCCCGTCGCCCTCGGGAACGTCAGCGTCCCGATCACCGTCTACCCTCCCCTCGCCATCACGCTCCTCCTCACGCTCTGGCTCGGGCCGGCTTGGGGCGTGATTCCGGCCTACTTCGCGACACTCGCGAGCGCGCTCTCGATCGGGATGCCGCCGGTGGCGGCATCCCTCTTTGCCTTCGCCACGCCGATCGAGCTCCTGATCATCTGGGGCTCGATGGTCGTGCTCGAGACGAGCCCCGAGCTGCGCGCGCCGCACGACATCGGCAAGTACCTCTTTGCCGGCATCGTCGCCGCCTGCGCCTCCTCGCTGGGCGGCCTCATCTGGACTGATTACCGGGGGCTCGATCTCGTCGAAACGCAGCGCATCTGGGGAGGGTGGGTGGTCGGCGACATCGTCCAGGTGATCCTGCTCGTGCCGGTGCTGCGCTGGGTGCTGCCGCACGTGCGGAGCTGGACCGACCGGTGCTTCAACGCCGCGCCGCGGCACAACTTCAAGCATTCGACGAGCGTTCTCCTCGTGGCCGGCATCGTGTTCGTCATGGCCGCCGTCGTCTTCCAGGGCGTCTGGATGGCGTCCCGCTCGCTCGGCATTCCGGCGGATGCCGTCACCGCGGACGGCGCGCCGCTGGTGCCCCGGCTCCGGGAGATCGCCCTCTTCCTCGGTCTCCTCACCGGCGTCACCGCGATCACCACGACCGTGTTCGCCGCCGCGCTGGCGCGGATGGGCGAGCGGGACGGCGGCGCGGCGCGGCGCGACGCGCTCACCGGCTGCCTCAATCGCCGGGCCTTCTACCCCATGTTCGACAAGGAGGCGGACCGGAGCCGGCGGCTCGGGCGCGGCCTCTCGCTCCTCTACTTCGACGTGGACCACTTCAAGCCGATCAACGACACCCACGGGCACGACACCGGCGACCTGGTCCTTCGCCAGCTTGCCGTGCGGGTCCAGAGCGTCATCCGCGAACACGACGCCCTCTTCCGGTGGGGCGGCGAGGAGTTCGTGATTCTCCTCCCGCACACGCCGCCCGAGGAAGCGATGGCGCTGGCGGACCGGCTCCGGCTCGCCGTGGCGGCCGAGCCGGTCGTGCAGGAGCGGGTGGCCGCTCCCATCAGCATCACGATCAGCGGGGGCGTGGCGGGGACGCGCGAGTTTCCCGCCGAGGCCGAGTCGCTCATTGCCGTGGCGGACGCCGCCTGCTATCTCGCCAAGCGGAGCGGGCGGAACCGGATCGAGGATGGAACGCTGCTGAGCATCGACACGATCGAGCACCCCGTCTGACGAGGCGCGTCCCGCCGGACCTGTAGGTCGCTTCACCCTCCCTTATACTCCAACGCATGACATCGCCGGCCTCCACCCTCCGCGAGCGCGCGCGCGCGCTGGGCGACCGTGCGCGTACGGCCGCGGGGCGCGGGCGTGCGGCGCTCGGCCGGCTCCGGGCGCGGGCGGCGGGCACGCCGACCGTCCGCTGGATCGGCCGCCACGCGTTGATCGCGGGGGGAATCGCGCTGCTCGTCCTCGTCGTCTTCGCGGCCTCGTACGGGGCGACGTGCGGCTTCTCGGGGTGTCCCTCCGCGGCCTCCATCCAGGAGTTCCGCCCCCGGGAGGGGAGCCGGGTCCTCGACCGGAACGGCGCGCCGCTCGGTCGGCTGGAGTACGTCCGGCGGGTGAACGTGCCGCTCGACTCGGTCCCGGAGCTCGTGCGGCAGGCGTTCATCGCCGTCGAGGACCGGCGGTTCTACGAGCATTCCGGGATCGACTGGCGCGGGTTCTTCCGCGCGGCGTTCCGGAACGTCCGCGAGCTCGGCGTGGCGGAGGGATTCAGTACGATCACGATGCAGGTGGTGCGGAACGCGTTCATCCCAGAGCTCGCGGGGGAGCGGTCGTTCCGGCGCAAGCTCATCGAGATCTCGCTGGCCCGCCGCCTCGAGCGGAGCCTGAGCAAGGACCGGATCCTCGAGCTCTACCTCAACGTCATCTATCTCGGCAACGGGGTGTACGGCGTCGAGGCGGCGAGCCGTGATCTCTTCGGCAAGAGCGTGTCGCGACTCACTCTTGCGGAGGCCGCCACCCTCGCGGCCCTCCCCAAGGGGCCGAGCGCGTACAACCCGCGGCGGAATCCCGCCCGGGCGCAGGCGCGGCGGAACCTCGTCCTCTCCCTCATGGCGCGCGAGGGATTCATCAGCGGCGCGGACGCCGCGGTGGCCAGGGAGGAATCGCTCGCCGTCCGGAAGAAGGGATGGTATCCCCAGGCCGACGCCACGCATGCGCTCGATCCGATTCGCGCCGTCGTCGACTCCGTCCTCGGGGATCGTGCGGACGCGCTCGGCGACGTCGTCGTGCGCACCACGATCGATGCGCGGGCGCAGAAGGCGGCGGAACGCGCCGTGCGCACCCGCGCTGCGCAGATCCAGCGGCAGAACGGCCGGCGCGGCGGGGACGAGGTCGAAGGCGCGCTCGTGG
>DASTYH010000306.1:0-8417 GCA_035765075.1 Gemmatimonadales bacterium | reverse complement strand
TCCCCCGGAGCCAGCGGGTGGCCGTGAAGAGCGGGCGCCAGAGCCAGTTCCGGCGGAACACGCCGAGCACGGCGCGCGCGAGCGGAGAGAGTCCTCGTGTGGCAGCGAGCCGGGCCCGGGCGCGCTCCAGGCCGCGGCCGTACTGCACGCCGGAGGGGCAGACCGGCTCGCACCCCCGGCAGCCGAGACAGGCGTCGAGGTGCTCGCCGAGGGCGGCGTCGTCCGCCGCGAGCTCGCCCCGCTCGAGCGCGCGCATGAGCACGATGCGCCCGCGCGGGCTGTCGGCTTCGTCTCCGGTGGCGAGATAGGTGGGACAGGCGGGAAGGCAGAAGCCGCAGTGCACGCAGGGAGCGAGCGGATCGCTCACGTCCCCGCCTCCAGGGCCACCTGCAGCGTCCCCTTCGGATCGAACGCCTCGCGCAGCTTCCCGACGAGCATTCCCACCCCCTCGCGGTACGCGCCGAAGTGGCCGACCTCGCGCCGGAGCTCCCACGGCGCGCGCTCGAGCGTCATCGGGATCTCCCGGGCCGCGGTCGAGCGGCGCAGCGACCGCAGCCGCTCGGCGGTGGCGATCCCGGTCCACCGGAGTCCGCCGCTGCCGCCGGCGGAGACGAGGCCCTCGTCGAGATCGTGCGCGACGAGATCGAGTGTCTCGTCGAGCCCGTCCGGGAGGACGCCGAGGCGGAGCGTCACCGGTCCCCCGAGTGCCGCGCGCGCGGCCACGCCCCAGAAGCTGGCGCTTCGATCCGCCGGGAGCGGCTGCCAGGGGATCCCGCCGATCGCGCTGAGGCGGTTGGCCTCGCCCTCGACGGCGGCATCGGTCCCCGTAATCCGCGCCGCGAGCACCCACTCCGCTTCCGCGGCGAGCGCGGGGGAGAAGAGCTCCAGCGCCGACGGCGTGAGCCCCGCCTCGCTCACCGCCCGCGCGGCGGCGGTGAGGCGGTCGCGCGGGCCGCGCGCGGTGAGGGTGACGTCGGCGCGCGGCAGGGCGCGGAGCCGGAGATGGACCTCGGTGATCACGCCGAAGCCGCCGAATCCCCCCACGTGGAGCTTCGTCACGTCGTAGCCGGCGACGTTCTTCACCACCCGGCCGCCGGCCCGGACGAGCCGTCCGTCACCGGTGACGACGGCGCAGCCGAGGACATGGTCGCGGACCGCGCCGAAGGCGTGCCGGAGCGGCCCCGCCGTAGCGGTGGCGAGGATCGAGCCGACGCTCCGGTCGGGGCGGCCGGGCGGGTCGAGCGCGAGCCACATCCCGTGATCGGCGAGGCGCCGGCGCACTTCATCGAGCGGCGCACCCGCCTGCACCGTGGCCACGAGATCGGCGGGGCTCACCTCCACCACGCGCTCGAGCGCACGCGTGCTGAGGGCGAGGTCGGCGGGGGCGTCGGGGACGAGCCACGTCCCCTGACCCTCCACCCGAACCCGCCACCCCTCCTCCGAGGCCACGTGACAGACCTGCGCCACGGCCTCGCTCGAGTCGGGGGTGGCGCGCGGGAGGCCGTCCGCCTCGCGCTCGACGCCCGCGCTCCCGAGGAGCGCACGGAGCCGGGTGAGGACCGCGTCGCTCATCGCACCCCTCCCGCGATCCATTCCCGGCACGCGCTCACCGGAAGGACCTTCCCGGGATTCGCACGGCCCAGCGGATCGAAGACGCGGCGCACGGCACACATCGCGTCGAGCGACGCGGCGTCGAAGATGAGCGGCATGTAGTCCCGCTTGTCCGAGCCCACGCCGTGCTCCCCGGTAATGGAGCCGCCGGCGTCGACGCAGGCGGCCATGATCTCGCCGCTCGCCACATGCACCCGCTCGGCGAGGGCGTGGTCGCGCCGGTCGAAGCTGATGTTGGGATGCAGGTTCCCGTCGCCCGCATGGAAGACGTTGCTCACGAACAGGTGGTGCCGCGCGCCGATGGCGCCTACCTCATCGAGGACGTCGGGGAGCGCGGAGCGGGGCACAACCGCGTCCTGCACGGCGAGGTCGGGGGCAATGCGCCCCATCGCGCCGAACGCCTTCTTCCGGCCCTGCCAGAGCCGGGCGCGCTCCGCCGGCGTCGATGCGCCGAGCACGGTGCGCGCCCCGTGCGTCAGCAGGAGCGATTCCACCAGCGTCGCGTCGCCCGCCACGCCTTCCGCCGTGCCGTCCAGCTCCACCAGGAGCACCGCCGCGGCATCGGTGGGGTAGCCCGCGGCGTAGATGGAGGCCTCCACCGCCTGCACGCACGCCTGATCCATCATCTCGAGCGCGGCCGGCACCACCCCGGAGGCGATGATGGCGGAGACCGCCTCGCTCGCGGCGCGGATCGAGGCAAAGTCGGCGAGTGACGTGCGGATCGCACGGGGGAGCGGCACGAGGCGGGTGGTGATCTCGACGGCGATCCCGAACATCCCCTCGCTGCCGACGAAGAGGCCGACGAGGTCGGGACCCCATGGCTCGCCGGCGGGGGAGCCGAGGCGCGTGGTGGTGCCGTCGGGCAGGACCACTTCGAGGGCGGTGATGTGATTGGCGGTGACGCCGTACTTGAGGCAGTGCGGGCCCCCGGCGTTCTCGGCGACATTGCCGCCGAGGGTGCAGGCGGCCTGGCTCGAGGGGTCGGGGGCATAGGCCAGCCCGAAGGGAAGCGCCGCCTCCGAGAGGCGCGCGTTCACCACGCCGGGCTCGACCACGGCCCGCCGGCGCACCGGATCGATCGCGAGGATGCGGTGGAGCCGCGTGAGCGCAATGACGACGGCGGAGGGATCCGCCACCGCGCCGCCCGAGAGCCCCGTGCCCGCGCCGCGTGCCACCCACGGCACCCCCGCGCGGTGCAGCTCGCGCACCACCGCAATCACTTCCGCGCGGCTCCCCGGCATCACCACCAGCCCCGGCGCCGACTCACGGGTCGGCAGGCCGTCCATCGCGTACGTCGCGAGCTCCGCCGTGCGGTGGCGAACCCACCGCGGGCCGGTGATGGTCTCGAGACGGGGGATGATGGAGCGCATATCGGTAAGATAGCCGCGCACGAAGGCACGGAGGTGCGCGGGGCCCGCTGCGTCTACTCTTCTTCCCGGCCGAAGAGGAGCTGGATGTAGTTCCGGTCGTCGGGGCGGGAGACGATGTAGACGTGGTCGCCCACCCGGAGGACGGTGTTCTCCTTCGGCGGGATGAGCTCGTTGCCACGGACGATGAGTGAGACGGCCGCGGTGTCGGGGAGACCGAGGTCGGCGATCTCCGCCCCCGCCACGGCGAGCCCCTCCGCCACGTAGTAGCTCGCGATCTCGCCGGCGAGCGGCTGCCGGGATTCGATCGCGAGGATGGCCGGGGGAGGGGGCGGCTCGCGCGAGCTCAGGCCCAGGCGCTTCGTGACCCACGCCACCGTCGAGCCCGGGATGATGGCGCTCAGCACCACGATGAAGAAGACCACGTTGAAGATCCGTCCGGCGCCGGGCGCGCCGAGGAGCACGGGATACGTGGCGAGGACGATCGGGACGGCGCCACGGAGCCCGACCCAGCCGATGTATGCCACCTCCCGCGCCGGGAAGCGGAAGGGGAGGAGGAGCGCTCCCACCACGATCGGCCGCGCGATGAAGGCAAGCACCGCCGCGAGTCCGACGCCGACCCATCCCACCTCGAGGAGCTCGGAGGGATAGACCAGGAGGCCGAGGATCAGGAACATCACGATCTGGCTGAGCCACGCCAGCGCGTCGTGGACCCGGAAGAGGCCGGCCCGGTAGGGCAGCTCGCCGTTGCCGAGGATGATCCCCGCCACGTACACCGCGAGGAAGCCGCTCCCGAACATGATCGTCGGCACGCCGAACGCGATGCAGGCGATGGCGAGGGTGAGCGCCGGGTAGAGCCCTCCGGCGGGAAGCCGGATCCGGGTGATGAGTGCGCGGCCGCCGTAGCCGATGGCGATGCCGAGCGCCGCGCCGATGGCGAGCTGGAGTCCCACGTCGATCGGCACCTGCCACCAGTCGCCGATCGCCTCCGGCTGCATCACGACCGCGGTGAGCTCCATCGTGAGGATCACGGCCATCGGGTCGTTGAGGCCCGACTCGACCTCCAGCGTCGCACCGACGCGCTTCTTGAGGTGGAGGCCGCTCCCGCGGAGCACCGAGAACACCGCGGCGGCGTCGGTCGAGCTCACGATGGCGCCGAGGAGGAGCGCCTCGGGCCAGGGGAAGCCGAAGAGCCGCCCCGCCACACCCACCAGCGCCGCAATGCCGACCACGCCGACCGTGGCGAGGAGCCCCGCGGGGCGGATCGTGCGACGCACGGCGCCCATCGGCGTGTTGAGTCCGCCGTCGAAGAGGATGAATGCGAGAGCGGTGGTGCCGAGCCGGTAGCTGAAGGCGTAGTCGTCGAACTCGATCCCGCCGATCCCCTCCGACCCGGCGAGCATGCCGATCACGAGGAAGATGAGCACGACCGGCACGCTCACCCGCTCGGTGGCGCGACTGAAGATGACGCTGATGGCGAGGAGGATGCCGAAGGCGAGAAGGAGGATCGCGGTCGCGACCGGCTCGGCGAGGGGCATGGCGCAAGGTAGGGGGGAAGGGGGGAAGGGTGGAAGGATGGAAAGTCGGACGGTCGGACAGTCGGAAGGTCGGACAGTCGGAATACCTTCCGACCGCCCGACCCTCTGATTCCGTCCGACCGTCCGACTGTCCGACCGTCCGTCAGGCCGCCCCGCTCACCCCCTGCAGCATCCGGACGTCGGGCGAGTCGCGGAGCTTCTCGAAGGCGCGCTCGCGGATCTGGCGGATCCGCTCGCGGGTAACGCCGAGGAGCTCGCCGATCTTCTCGAGCGTGAGCGCCTCGGAGCCCTCCTCCAGGCCGTAGTAGAGCGAGAGGATCTTCCGCTCGCGCGGGGTGAGGTGCCGGGCGAAGAGGCGGTCGATGAACTCCCGCCGGAGCGTCGCGTCGGTCTTTTCCTCGATGTCCGCGCCGCCGACGCCCGCCACCCGTTCGCCGAAGGTGGTGCCCGCCTTGTCCTGGCGCTCGACCGGCGCGTCGAGGGAGACCTCGATGGTGCTCATGCGGCGTGCCGCGCGGATGTTGTCCACCGTGTCGCTCAGCGCCGTGGCGAGCTCGCCATCCGACGCGCCGCGACCGAGCTCCTGGGCGAGGAGGCCTTCCACCCGGGACATCTTGATCAGCGCGGCATTCTGGTTGAGGGGGATGCGGACGGTGCGCGTCTGTTCCGCCAGGGCCTTGAGGACCGCCTGGCGGACCCACCAGACGGCGTACGAAATGAACTTGACCCCGTGGTCCGGGTCGAACTTCCGCACCGCCTTGAGCAGTCCCTCGTTGCCGATCGCCACGAGCTCCGAGAGCTCGAGCCCATGCCCCTGGTACCGCTTCACGTACGAGATCACGAAGCGCAGGTTGGCCGTCACCAGCCGCTCGGCCGCCTCCTGATCACCCCGGAGCGCCCGGCGCGCGAGTCGCCGCTCTTCCTGGACGTCGGTGATCATGGGGAGCTTCTGGATGTCGTGGAGGTACTGGTCAAAGGAGCCGGCAGGCGCCGACGAACGAAGGGCCGGGCGAGGCTTCCCGGTGCGGACACGCGGCATGAACGAACCCCAGTGGAGTTGGACCGGCCAGTGCTGATTGCGGAAGTGGCGCGCGCTGGCGCCGCTGTGCGGACGGTGGAATATGAGGAAAAAGTGCCGTGCTGTCAATGAAAATTGGTTGTCCACATCACAAATCGTTCCCTGCCAACCGCCTCACGAAACCATCCACTTTCCCCATCGACGTGGATAACTCGGCGGGAGCGGCGGGAAGCGTTCGGGGCTCGCCTTTGTCCTACCCCTCCCGGGACAGGATCCGCTGGAGGAGGTCGGGGTGGACCGGGGTCACCCACTGCCCCTCCGGGGCGGCGGGGCGGCCGGGCGATTCGATGAACGCGAACCCCGGCACCCCGGCCCGGTTCTTCTTGTCCCGGCCGACGGCAGCCAGGAGGGCCTCGGCGGCGATCCCGGAGGGGAGGGCCACCGGCAGGCCGAGTCGCTGGAGGGTGGCCTCGATCCGGGAGCGGGTGCCCGGCTCCGTGGCGCCCGTCGCCTCGCCGACCGCGGCCTCGAGCACGAGCCCGATGGCGACCGCCTCGCCGTGGAGGACGGCGTAGCCGCTCGCCTGCTCGATCGCATGGGCCAGGGTGTGGCCCGCGTTGAGCAGCGCCCGCCGGCCCTCTTCCCGCTCATCCGATTCCACGATGACGGTCTTGATCTCGATGCTGCGGCGGATGAGGGCGGTGAGCCGGTCGAGGTCGCGCCCGAGGAGCGGCGCCGCGTTGGCGTCGATCCACGCGAGGTGGCCCTCGTCGGCCACGAGCGCATGCTTCACCGCCTCCGCGAGCCCGCTCCGGAAGGCGCGCTCGTCGAGGGTCCGGAGCGTGAGGGGATCGGCCACGACGGCCACGGGCGGATGGAACGCGCCCACGAGGTTCTTTCCATCGGCGGTGTCCACGCCGACCTTGCCACCCACCGATGCATCGAGCATGGCGAGGAGCGTGGTAGGGACCTGCATGACGGGCACGCCGCGCATGAACGTGGCGGCGACGAATCCCGCGAGGTCGCCGGTGACGCCGCCGCCCAGGGCGATGATCCCCGCGTCCCGGCCGAAACCGAGGGTCACGAGCCGATCGGTGAGCCCGGCCCACACCTCCCGCACCTTCGACGCCTCCCCCGCGGGGAAGTCGAGGACTCCCCAGCCCTCGGCCGTGGCATCGTCACAGGTCTTGTCGCGGGTCCGCCACGCCGTGTTCGATCCATCGAGGAACTCGCGATAGAGCCGGGCCACGGTCCGATCGGCGATGAGTGCGGTGCGCCGGTGGGGGAGGTGCTCGCGCGCGAGCTCCGGCAGCCGGGGGAGGATGCCGGCCTCGATGTAGACGGGATACTCCCCCTCGGCGTGGGTGACGGTGACGGCGGGGTTCACCAGGTCACGTCGCCCCGGCCCTCGCGGTGGTTGGCGAGCCGTGCGAGGGTGAAGAGGAGATCGGAGAGCCGGTTGAGGTAGACGAGGAAGAGCGGCGGGACCTCCGCGGCGCCCGCAAGGTGGACGACGCTCCGCTCCGCGCGGCGACAGATCGTGCGGGCAAGATGCAGCGCGGCCGCCTTCGGCGTGCCGGCCGGGAGGATGAAGGCGCGGAGCGGCGGCAGTTCCGCGTCGGCCTCGTCGATGGCGCGCTCGAAGAGCTCCACACGCTCGGGGGAGAGATCGGCACGCGCGAGCGCCTTCCGCACCTTCTCCGGATCGGGTGTGGCGAGATGGCCGCCGATGGAGAAGAGGTCGCGCTGGATCGAGGCGAGGAGGTCGTCGAAGAAGTCGGCGGGCGCCGCGGCCCGCACCACGCCGAGGGCGGAGTTGAGCTCGTCGACGTCGCCGTAGGCGGCGACGCGGGCGTCGTCCTTCGGCACCCGCCCTCCGCCGAACAGCGCCGTCTGACCCGCATCTCCCGTCCTCGTGTAGATCTTCATGGCATCCGTCGGCGTCATGCGTAAGGGATCATTACCCGCTCACTCCTGCACCCGCCTTTTCATCTTGCGCCCTGCCTCCGCCTACCGTCCAGCGACCAGCGACCAGCGACCAGCATCCAGCGTCCAGCGACTAACGACAACCTCCCCCCATCTCCGCCGCCGCGACCACCACGTTGTCGCTCGGCTGGATGATGCCCCAGAGCACGGCGCCGTCCCGCACGTCCACCTGCTCCATCCAGAGATTGTCGCGATCGAAGCCGAAATCGCTCACGGCGCCGAGGCGGCGCCAGAAGTACGGGCGGCTGCTGCGGAAGGGGAGGAGGCGGCCCCGCCGCGCGACGAGATACTGGGGCCGGAAGATGAACTGCTGCCAGGCGCCGCTCTCGTCCCAGGCCATGACGCCGACGGCCACGAGGGTATCCGCGCCGGAGGCGGGGACTCTCCGCTCGCGGAGCGAGACGGCGTAGCGCACGCGCCCGTCCCCCACGTGATAGGGCGTCACGTCCGCGGCATCGAGATCCCCGAGCGAGTTGATCTCCAGGCGGGCGTTCCGGGCCGCCTCGGCGCGAACGGAGCCGTGCTCGCGTGCGAGCACCGAATCGATCGCGCGGCGGGTCCGGTCCACGAGGAGGTCCACGAGCGTGTCGGCCGGGAGCGGCAGCGGCTCCCGCTCGATGAAGCGGCCGGGTGCGTCGTCCCGTCCGGGCACCAGCGAGCCGATGACGGGCCCGCGGAGCGCCGGTCCCGCCTCGCGCTCCGGCTCCTCCACGACGATCTCTGCCTGCGGTCCGAGCCGGGGACAGCGCCCCGCGCGCACGATGAGCGCCGTGGCGACGACGCCGGTCCGACCCTCGGGTGATCCCACCCGGCCGAAGGGGAGGAGGGGGCCGCGCGCGGCGTCCTCCTTTCCGGTGCGGAGCGGGATGCGCATCATCCCCGCCCGCGCGAGCGCCT
>DASTYH010000305.1:0-4248 GCA_035765075.1 Gemmatimonadales bacterium | reverse complement strand
CCGCTGTTCGCCACCGGCTATGGACGGGTCCTTCTCGTCAAGATCGGGTTGCTCGCGGGCGTCGCGGCGCTCGGCGCGTGGAACTGGCGGCGCGTTCGCCCGGCGCTCGGAAGCGCGCCGGGGGCCGGCCGCCTCAGGATGTCCGCCACGGCCGAGCTCGTGCTCGGCACCCTCCTCCTCGGCGCGACCGCGATCCTTGTCGCGCTTCCGGCCCCGGCGCTCTGATGCTCCGGCGCCGTGTCCTGCCCCTGGCGCTGGCGCTCCCGCTCCTCGCGGGCTGTGCCGGGGCTCCGGCCGCCGCCACCGCCGACGCCGATCCCTCCATTGCGCCGGACCATGTTGCCGATTCCCTCCTGGCGGATGTGCGGGCGGGAGACTCGACCATTCAGGTCGAGCTCCGCTACCGCACCGCCGACAACTTCACCGGCGCGCCCCTTCCCGGGTACGACGCCAACGTCGCCTATCTGAGGAAAGAGGCGGTGGCGGCGCTCGCGCGGGTGCAGGCGCGGCTGCGGGAGCGCGATCTCGGGCTCCGCATCTACGATGCATATCGCCCGTTTCGCGCGACGACGGCGATGGTGGAATGGGCGGAGCGCACCCGCCAGACGCATCTTCTCGACGATGGGTACATCGCGCGCCGGAGTCGGCACAACATGGGCGTCGCGGTGGACCTCACGCTGGTCTATCTGCCGACCGGCGCCGTGCTGGAGATGGGAACGCCGTACGACACCTTCTCGGAGGCGGCGCACACCGCCAACGCGTCGGGGGAGATCGCGCGGAATCGGCAGACCCTGGTCGAGGCGATGCAAGCCGAGGGCTTCCGGAACTACGAGATGGAGTGGTGGCACTTCAGCTTTCCGGTGGAGGGGGCGGTGGCGTTCGACAGGGTGGTGGAGGAACGGTAGGCGGCAGGCGGTAGATGGCAGGCGGAGGACGGGAGGCGGGGGCGGGGAGGGTGCAACAATCGGGGCGGGGGCGACGTACTTTCTTTCCGGCGGTTTTCCTCTTTTCCCATTTCCCAGGCTGGAATCGCACATGCTGCCGCGCTTCGCTGTCGGGCTGGTCCTTGCCTCGGCTCTCGCGCCGACCGTTGCCCCCCTCGCCGCCCAGGCCGGTTCGCCCGCGGGCGCAGTCCCGGTGGAAACGCTTCGCGCCCGCCGGGAGGCGCTCGCCAGCGCGATCGGGACCGGCGTGGCCATTCTTCGCTCGGCCGAGGAGCGGAGCATCGAGGGGGACTACCCGCAGGACAGCGATTACCGGGAGAACAACGACTTCCTCTATCTCACGGGGGTGGAGGCGCCGGGGGGATGGCTCGTCGTGAGCGCCGATGACAGCGCGCTGACCGAGGTCCGGCTCTTTCTTCCTCCGCGCAGGACCCAGAGCGAGCAATGGACGGGCGCGAAGCTGGGGCCGGACTCGACGGCGGTGCGGCTCACCGGCATCGAACAGGTGCAGTCCGCCGACAGCGTCGAGCGGATACTGCAGGGACTCCTCTTCCGCCCCGGGGCGCTCGCGCGTCGCGGCTCGGTCTACCTCGCCAAGCGCGAGGAGGCGCTCGACCACCCCTTCACACGGCGTCTCTTCCTGAGCACGCTCGACGTGAAGGACGTGCGACCGGCGATGGCCCGCCTTCGGATCGTGAAGGATGCCGACGAGCTGGTCCGGCTGCGGCGAGCGATCGACATCACCGCCCTGGCCCATCGCGAGGCGATGAAGCTGGCCCGCCCCGGAATCTGGGAGTACGAGCTCGAGGCGATCATCGAGTACACCTTCCGCCGGAACGGGGCCGAGCGCGTCGGGTTTCCGACGATCATCGGGTCGGGCCCGAACTCGACGGTCCTCCACTACGACAAGAGCCGGCGGCGGACCGAGGCGGGGGAGCTCGTGGTGATGGACATCGGAGCGGAGTACGGGTACTACTCGGCGGATGTGACCCGGACGATTCCCGTCTCCGGGCGGTTCACCGACCGGCAGCGGAGGATCTACGAGCTGGTGCTCGCGACCCAACAGGCCGCGATCGACTCGACCCGCCCCGGGATGACGATCCGGCAGCTCTCGCAGATCGCGCAGAACTACATGCGGGCGAATTCAGGGGATCTCTGCGGCGCCGAACCGTGCAACCGGTACTTCGTGCACGGGCTCTCCCACTGGCTGGGCATGGACGTGCATGACGTGGGCGACTATTCGACGCCCCTCGCGGCGGGGATGGTCTTCACGATCGAGCCGGGGATCTACATCCCGGAGGAGAACCTCGGCGTCCGGATCGAGGACGACATTCTGGTCACGTCGTCGGGAGCGGAAGTCCTCTCGGCGGGCGCGCCCCGGTCGGTGCGGGAGATCGAGGCGGCGATGCGGTGAGCTCAGCGTACCCGGGCTCCCCACGCCTCCACATTCCGCCCGATCTGCCGTACGTGAATGTGCAGGTGCTCCCCGTAGCTCCGGAGCCAGTCGGCCACGCCGTAGGGGCCTGATTCCGAATGGCGGCCCATGCGGGTGAGCTGCGCGGGGGTGAGCCGGCGGAGGAGGGGAAGGGCGTTGGCGCGGACCGCTTCCACGGCCCGGAACGCCGGCTCGACCGGGAGGGCGTGGTAATCGAGGGCCGTGGCCCACCGATCCTGGTCGTATCCGAGGATCAGGGGGTCGGCGTCGGCGAGGAGGTAGCGGAGCCGGCCGCCGGAGTGGGTCTCGCTGTCGCCGCAATGGATGATCACTTCGTGGGCGGACCACTTTCCCGGCGCCGGCCGCCATTGCCGCGCCTCGGCAGGCACCCGGGCCCACGCCTCCCGGAGGAGCCGGGGTCCCTCCTCGTACTGGGCAATGAGCCGGGCCATCTCATCAGGGGTCATGCACGCCGCTCCCCGGTTCGCGTCATCGACGGGAGCTCGAACCCGCCGCCGCAGCTTTCCGACCGTCCGACCGTCCGACCTTCCGACGTTCCATCCCCCTAACCCCCGTCCCCGTCACGACTTCCTTGCGTTCCGGGGCCTACCACGGTAACATGCCGCGTCGCAAACGCTCGCGCGGTTCGCATGTTCTCTTCCCGACAGGATAATAGAGTCATGGCTTTCCGGGCTCGCGCCCTCCAGACCCTCCGCCGCCTGACGCCCGTCCTCCCGATCGCGCTCCTGCTCACCGCGTGCGCCGGGACCAGCAGCGAGTACCCGCAGAGCTCGCTGCATCCCAAGTCGGACCTGACCGGGATCATCGACGGCGTCTTCATGAACACGGTCTGGCTGGCGCTCATCGTGTTCATCCTGGTCGAAGGCGCGCTCCTCTACGTGATCCTGCGGTATCGTGGGCGCGAGACCGACGCCGAGCCGAACCAGGTGCACGGCAACACGATGCTCGAGATCATCTGGACCGCCATTCCGGCCATCATCCTCGCGGTGATCGCCGTGCCGACGGTCCGGGCCATCATCCAGACCTATGACGTCCCCAAGGGGGAGGCGCTCGAGGTCGAGGTGATCGGGCATCAGTGGTGGTGGGAGTTCCGCTATCCCCAGTACGGCGTCACCACGGCCAACGAGCTTCGGGTCCCGGTGGGCCGGACCGTCACCATGAAGATGTCCACGGTGGACGTGCTGCACAGCTTCTGGCTTCCGCAGCTCGCCGCCAAGCGGGACGTCTTCCCGAACCGCGTCACCACGATCTGGTTCCGCGCCGACTCCGCGGGCTTCTACTCCGGCCAGTGCGCCGAGTTCTGCGGGCTGCAGCACGCGCGCATGGCCTTCCACGTGGCCGCCACGACCCCGGAAGAGTTCGACACGTACATCACCGGCCTCCGCCGGACCGGGGCGCCGGTGCCGGCCGATACGACGGCGCCCGCTGCGCCCGCGGCGGCCGCCGCCGAAGTCGTGACCACCACGCTGGCCGCGCGGCCGCAGGCGCCGGCTGATACCGCGGCGCCGGCCCCGGCCGGGGCGGTCGCGGAGGGCGCCGAGCTCTTCCGGACCCGTGGCTGCACCGCCTGCCACACGCTCGACGCCACGAGTACGGCGAAGATGGTGGGGCCGAACCTCGCCAACGTCGGCAGCCGCCAGTTCATCGCCGCCGGCGTGCTCCGCAACACCGATGCGAACCTCGCGCGCTGGATTCACGACCCCCAGTCGATCAAGCCGGGGGTGGTGATGCAGTCGATGGGGCTCACCCTGGAGCAGGCCCAGGCGGTCGCGGCCTACCTCCGCACGCACAAATAGCGCTGGCGCCCGGCGCGGCCGGGCTTTCGCTGATCGCCGGTTCGACGGTCAC
>DASTYH010000304.1:0-5284 GCA_035765075.1 Gemmatimonadales bacterium | reverse complement strand
GACTCGCTCCTCCAGCTCCAGATCCACCGGCCGCCGCGGCACCCGCTCCAGGCGCGGGAGCTCCGCTTCCGGGATCGCGAGTCCGCGCTCCACCGCGGCCATGATCTCCCCTGCGCGCCGCTGAGCGATCTCCCGTCCGATGCCCGGGACCGTGGCGAGCGCCTCGGGATTCTCGGGCGGGAAGCGCGCGATGACGAACAGCGGCTCGTTCCCCATGATGCGGAAGGCCGCCCGATCGAGCCGGCGGGCGAGCGCATCGCGCCATTCGTAGAGCTCGCGAAGGATGGCGAGCTGGCGGGGGCGCAGCGCCTTCGCTCCCTTGAGCCGGAGCCACCCCGGCTCCTCCGGCCCCTCCCGGGTCCAGTCCAGCTGCTCGAGCATGCGGAACTCCTCCTCCGCCCACCCCAGTCGCCCCATCGCCTCGAGTCGTCCGCGGAGAATGTCGCGGAGGGCCGGGAGGTAATGGGTATCGGACGCGGCGTACTCGAGCATGCCGGCCGAGAGCGGCCGCGATGACCAGTCGGCCCGCTGGAACTTCTTGTCGAGCCGCACGCCCACGTACTTCTCGAGCAGCGCCGCGAGGCCGATGCCCGGCTCGTTGAGCAGCTGGGCGGCGATCCGCGTATCGAAGAGATGCGTGGCACCGAAGCCGAACTCACGCCCCAGCAGTCTCAGGTCGTAGTCGGCATCGTGGAAGACGATCTCGACGTCCGGGTCGGCAAGCATGCGCCCGACGTCGCTGAGATCGCTGACGGCGAGCGGATCGACGATGGCCGTCGCGTCGCGGGTCGAGAGCTGCAGGAGGTAGACGCGGTCCTGGTACCGGTGGAAGCTCGCGGCCTCGGTGTCGACCGCCAGGAGGGGCGCATGCGCTGCGGCGGCCATCCAGCGGTCGAGCGCGGACTGGGTGTCGATCAGCTCGGCATCGGGCGCCGGGAACGCCCGGGAATCCGGCGTGGGAAGGCTCACGTCTATTCCCGCTTCCCCACCTGCTGCATGCCGTCGGCGATCTCCTCGAGCGCCTTGGCCAGCGTCTTGTAGAATTCGGCATCGGGCTGGGGGGCGCCCCCGAGCGCGGCCTCCATGTGGATCTTCCGGGCGAGCCGGGCGGCGTGGCGGACGTAGTCGGTGCTTGGCGGCATGTGCGGCTCCGTACGGATCGGGACGAGGTTTTCCGTCCCGGAAGGTGGGCCGTCGCCGGCTCCGGCGAAAGCCCCGCGCTTGCCGCCGCGCCCTGCCGTCCCCACGTTCCATCCATGCCGGAATCAGAAATCGACCTGAGCGTCTATCCCGATGAGTGCGATGCCTTCGGCCATCTCAACCAGGCATCGTTCCTCAGTCTCTTCGAGCGGGCCCGCTGGGAAATGCTCGCGCGCGGGCCCGGGATGAACGTGTTCGAGCGTGCCGGGGTGTGGCCGGCCGTGCGGAAGACGGTGATCGATTACCACAGCGGCGCCTTCCCGGGGGACGTGCTCCGCTTCCGGCAGGAGCTGACCCATCATGGCCGCACGAGCTTCACCATGCGCCAGACCGCGCGGCGCGTGCGCGACGACGCGCTGATCGCCACCGCCGAGTTCGTCTTCGTCTGCATCGACCGGAGCGGGCGTCCGGTGCCCGTGCCGGCCGAGGTCGTGGACTTCATGGGCGGGCGCGCCGCGCCCGGCGATGTCCGGCGGATCGTCGTGAACGGGGTGAACATCGCGGTGGATACCGCCGGGGCCGGGCCGGCCATTCTCTTCATCCATGGCTATCCGTTCGACCGGACACTCTGGCGCCATCAGGTGGAGCACCTCCGCGGGTGGCGCCGCATCGCGCCCGACCTGCGCGGGATGGGCCTCTCCGACGCCCCGGATCTCGGCTACAGCATGAGCACCTATGCCGACGATCTGGCGGCGCTGCTCGAGACGCTGGGCGTCGACGAGGTCGTGCTCTGCGGGCTTTCGATGGGTGGGTACGTGGCCCTCGAATTCGTGCGGCGCTGGCGCCGGCGGGTGCGCGGACTCGTGCTGATGGACACGCGGGCGGATGCCGACACTCCGGAGGGACGGAAGGCGCGGGAAGCGGCGGCCGCGCAGGCGCGTGAGGGGGGCGCCGCCGCCATCGCCGCCAGCATGCTTCCGAAGGTCTTTGCCGGAGGATCGGCCGCCGAGGTGGGACCGGCGTGGCAGCGCGTCGAAGGGATGATCCTGGCCACGCCGGTGCCCGGTATCGTCGGCGCGCTCACGGCGATGCGCGAGCGCCCGGACAGCACGCCGCTCCTGGAGGCGCTCGCGGGACTCCCGGTGCTGGTGGTGAGCGGCGAGGACGACCGGATCATTCCCGCGACGACGGCGCGGGCAATGGCGGAGGCAATTCCCGGCGCGCGTCTCGAGCTCATCGCGGGCGCCGGCCATCTTCCCCCGATCGAGCGTCCGGCGGAGACGACCAGGGTACTGGGGGATTTCCTGAAGGAGCTCGAGAACCGCGATTAGCGCCGGGGGCGGCCCGGGGGTTCGTTGCTGTTGAAGACCTCGCGGTTCTTCTCGATGAAGCTGGTCAGGTTCGGCGGCACGTCCTCTTCGGGAAAGATCGCCGACACCGGGCACTCCGGCTCGCACGCCCCGCAGTCGATGCACTCGTCAGGGTGGATGTACAGCTGATCCTCCCCCTCGTAGATGCAGTCCACCGGACAGACATCTACGCAGGCCCGGTCCTTGACTCCGATGCAGGCCTCGGTGATCACATACGGCATTTTCCTGGCGTCCTCCGGAACAGTCGTGAGTGGGGGGGCTACGCTGTTGCCGATATTTACGAAAGCGAAACCGGGGCGCAAGGGGCTGAGTAAATGAAGAACGGCGGGAATGGCGGGAGTGGGCGAGCGGTGGTAACGGCGAAAGGGACGCACGCATGGTGCGGGGCACACCGACGGGTCGATTCATGAGGAAACGATGAAGACGCGCCCGCGCGCGCGTCATCGACGAGTGATTGCCGTCGTTCTGACCGCCCTGTCCGCCGTCGTCGCCGTTCCCGCCGCTTCCGCCCAATCCTGCCCCGCGCCTCGCACCGCACTCGTGCTGTCCGGCGGCGGCGCCAAGGGGCTGGCACACATCGGCGTGCTCCGCGCTCTGGACAGCATGGGGATCCGGCCCGATGTCGTCGTCGGCACGAGCATCGGGGCGGTGATCGGGGCGATGTACGCGAGCGGCTACACCGGCCGCGAGATCGACTCGCTCGCCTCCGCGCTGCCGATCGGCTCCCTCTTCCGGACCTTCGAGCCGCGCGCCCCCGCCTCCCTGGCGCCGCTGCAGCCGCTCATCGTGTGGGAGTTCGGCGAGCGCGGGTTCACGCTGCAGGGCGCCGCGGTGCGGGAGCCCGAGGCCAACGCGCTGCTCAATGCGGCGATGCTCCGCGGGAACCTGCTCGCGCGCGGCGATTTCGACCGGCTCCCGATCCCGCTCCGCATCGTCGCCGCCGATCTCGCCGACCGCTCGGCGGTGGTGCTTCGGTCGGGCGATCTTGCCCGCGCGGTCCGCGCGAGCATCGCCATTCCACTCGTCTTCGTGCCGGAACGGATCGACGGTCGCTTCCTCGCCGATGGCGGACTGGCGGCCAACATCCCCGTGGGCGTGGCGCGCGCCGGAGGTGCGGAGCGCGTGATCGTGTCGGACGTGACCGAAGGCTTCAGCGACTCGACGAATCTCTTCTCCCCGTTCGTCGTCGCCGATCGCCTGCTCGGTTTTCTCTTCGACCAGCCGAAGGACTCGCTCGGCCCGGGCGACGTGTACGTGCGCCCCGATGTCATCGGCTTCCAGAGTCTCGATTTCGCGCCGTTGCGCGAGCTGGTCCGCATCGGCCGGATGGCGGCGGACTCCTCGCTCGCCGGCATCGCGCCCTGCGCCACACCGCCGCCACCGGCCGCGGTGCTTCCGGCGTCGCTCTTCGTCGACTCGATCCGCATCCAGCTGCCGCGCCGCGAGGCGCGCCCACTCCTCCGCCTCCTCCACCTTCGGGAAGGGGACTCGCTCACGCTCCCCGATTTTCGCCGACGGGTCCGCGCGGTCGGGGGGTCGGAGCGATATCTCGCCGTCTGGCTGAATCCCACGGGCCGGGGCGACACCGTCTCCTTCGCGCTCGCCGCGGTCCGCGCGCCCCGGCGCGTGGCGGCGGCCGGGCTCGCCTACGACAACGAGCTGGGCGGGCGCATGTGGCTCGGCGGCGTCGAGCGCGACCTCGCGAACGCCGAGATCGAGGTCCATGGTGCACTCAGCCTCGGGAATCTGGAGAAGGACCTGCACGGCGGGCTCCGCCGCCGGTTCCCGCTGGGCGGGATCAGCGTCATGCCGGAGATCGATGGCCGGATCGCCGCCATCGACGTGCGGACCTTCGATGCGGAGGGAGAGGAAGGGAACGCGCTCGAGATCCGCGAGGCAACCGCCTTTGCGGGGGTCGCGTGGCCGGTGGCGCCCCGGTGGTCGCTCGCCACGGGCATGGAAATGCGCTGGTGGCGGAACGCCGACGAGAGCACGGACCGGCAGGCCGCGGCGGCGATCCGGCTCGTCCTCGGCGGGCGGTCGGTCGAGCCGGTGGTCGAGGGGGAGCTCCTCTGGAGTGATGGCTACCGCCGGGCGCGGATCGAGGCCTCCGGCGGCGCCGCGCTCGCCGGATTCCATCTCCGGCCGCGCGTTCGCCTCGGCTGGGGCCGCGCGCTCCCGCTCCAGCTCACGATGCCGCTCGGAGGCAGTGATGGCTTCCCCGGCCTGCACCTCGGGGAACTCCGCGGCGACCGCGAGGTGTTCGCGTCGCTCCAGGTGGCGCGCCCGCTGCTCGGTCCCCTTCGCCTCCAGGCGGAAGGCGCGGTCGGCCGCACCGCAACCGGCGGGCTCCTCTTCGACGGCAACTGGCGCACCGGCATCCGCGCCGGCCTCGGCGCCGACACGCCCGTCGGCCCCGTGCGCTTCGAGTACGGCATCGCCAATGGCGTACGGAGAGCGACGTTCGTCAGACTGGGCCGGTGGTTTTGAAGAACGGTAGGCGGTAGACAGTAGGCAGTAGACGGTGGGTGGCAGGACTTTGGAATCAGGGGGATGCGGGGTGGGATGCGCGGGACTTCCGGATGAGGCCGCGCAGCAGGCGTTGGCAGTTGCCGCACTCTCCGATAATGGGCTCAAGACTGTCTCGAGGGACAGTGCCGATTTCTTCGAGCAGCTCCAGCAGGTCTCCCGCTTCAACGGCGGATCCGTAGGCAATGCGATAGTACTGGGTGCACCGGCGTCCCGGGCCTGCAGCGTAGCCCTCGGCAATGTTG
>DASTYH010000303.1:0-2675 GCA_035765075.1 Gemmatimonadales bacterium | reverse complement strand
GGTCCTCGACCGCGGCATCTCCAGTCGGAGGGCAAGGAACGTAATAGTCAAAAGCAAACTTCATGTCTTGGTCGGGCAGCGCACCCAGGGGGGTAAAGACCATCCGCTTGATGAGGGTCGTGGCTCCGAACTGAATCCCCCCCGACTGGCCCGAGCCCCCGTAGCTCCCGCTGCCGCAAAGGTCGTTGTTCTCATCGAATAGCTCGTAACCAACTACGGGACACTCTGCGAATCCCTCGCAGCGATTGTGCATCTGAATGTTTCGGACCTGACGAGAGAACGTGATCGTCACAGGACCCGACTGACTGGGCCCCATGGTATTTGATGGACTCGCACTGGGTTGCACAGGGCACGATCCTAACCAGCTACTTCCCTCGCCAGTCCAGATCAGTGCAGTACCGCCAGTCGCGAAGTACCGACAGACTTCCTGGATGTCCTGCTGCCCCCACCACGCCGGGTCAATCGCGAAACTTGGACTCGGGGCGTCGGGTTCCGAAGATGCCGGCTGGGTCGACTCGCTGCATCCTGCGAGGGCGATGCCGGTAATCAGTAGAACGGCTCCAACGTATTCTTGCCTAAATTGGATTACAGACGCCTGACAAGGCATTGCGGCCTCCAGTTCGGCACTTAGGCTTTGCGCACGATTCGAGGAGACCACAGTGCGGCGAAACGAAGGAAATGGCAACTAGTAGAAACCCTAGTTAGTACCCCAGAATCGAGGATTGCCTGTCAGAGATCCGTCGATCTCATCGCGAGACGTTGGGATTACCCAGATGCGAGTTCTGACGGCGCGGCTCGGATTTGCGGAGCTGGAGCGTTGGGCAGGGGAGCATCAATTACCCCGTCGGCGCCCCCACGAACCGCCGTGACTGCCGCTCGTACGCATGCGCCAGCGCCAGCACCGCCGCGTCCTCTCCCGGAAGCCCCACGATCGAGAGATTGAGCGCCGGCATCCCGTCCGCGTCGTATCCGGCGGGCACCGACACCTCCGGGAGTCCGAGCCAGTTGCCGTAGCCGAGTGGCGTGCGGATGTCGGGCCACTCGTCGGGGAGGGGGAAGGCGTTGAAGGGCATCGTGGGATAGGTCATCGCCGTGACCCCCGCCGCGCGCATCGCCTGGCCGAGCGCCGCCACCACCTCGGTGCGCGAGCGCGCGAA
This sequence comes from Gemmatimonadales bacterium, assembly GCA_035765075.1. Classification (GTDB taxonomy): domain Bacteria; phylum Gemmatimonadota; class Gemmatimonadetes; order Gemmatimonadales; family GWC2-71-9; genus CAMLLJ01. The sequence goes on along the minus strand of DASTYH010000303.1, from coordinate 1,518 downwards.
CGACTGCCCCGCCCCATCGCGCTCCATCGGCTGGCCGAAGAGCGGCTCGCACTCCTCGAACGTCGCCGGTAGCACGTCGTAGAACGCGCGGTACGCCGGATAGCCCCGGCGGATGGCCTCGCGCGGATCGTCGCTCCGGCCGGCGAAGTAGCGGTAGAGCGCGTTGGCCGTGGCCGCAGGGGAGCGCGAGTCGGGCGCCACGTCGCCGCGCCGCTCGGCGGCGTCGGTGAACGCCCGGCGGAAGGTCGCGAGCGTCACCGGCGGCTCGAACGGCTCGACCGTGGCGCCGGCCGAGCGGAGGTCGGTCACCGCGCGGTCCCAGGTGGCGAGCGCGCCGGGCGTCATCTGCGACCTCGGCACGTGCGCCTCGACGAGGCCCAGGCGCACGCCGCGGAGTGCATCGTCGCGGAGCGCGGCGAGCGGGGCGCCGTCCCACCGGCCGGTGAGCGCGAGCGGGTCCGACGCGTCGGGGCCCGCAATGATCGCGAGCATCAGCGCCGCATCCGCCACTGTGCGCGCGAGCGGCCCGTGCGTGTCGAGGTACGGCCAGGTGGGGATCACACCGGTGCGCGGCACGAGCCCGAACGTCGGCTTCATCCCGACGACGCCGGTGCAGACGGCGGGGATCCGGTTGGAGCCGCCGTCGTCGGTGCCGAGCGCGGCGAACGCCATCCAGCAGGCGACGGCGACGGCAGAGCCCGCGCTCGAGCCGCCGGGGGTGCGTGACTTCGTCGGATCGTACGGGTTGAGCACCTGGCCGGTGTGGCTGCTCGTCCCCTCGCCTTCGTACGCGAAGTCGTCGGCGGCCGTCTTGCCGAGGACGATCGCGCCGGCAGCACGGAGGCGTTGCACCTCGAGCGCGTCGCGCCCCACCGGTTCCGGAAAGAGCCGCGCCCACTCGGCGCTCGAGGCGGTGGTGGGGAGGCCCGCCATGTCGTAGATGGACTTGGCGAAGACGGGCACACCGTCGAGCGGGCCACGGAGCGTCCCGGCCTTCCGGCGTCCATCGGCGGCGCGCGCGTCGTCGAGCGCGGTGGCGGAGAGCGCGTCGATGGCGCGGAGTGCGGCTCCCCGGGTCCGGCATCGCTCGAGCGCGGCCGCAGTCACCTCTTCGGCGGACCAAGTCCCGCGGTGAAATCCGGCGAGATACCCGGCGATCGTCCCGTCGAGCGGATCGGGCTCGGCGCCGCCAGCGGAACGGGAGAGCGCGCAGCCGGGGAGTGCGGTCATGGCGGTGAGGGCGGCGAGCCGGGCGAGGGCCTCGCGGCGGGAGAGGGGCATGGGGATGATCCGTGAGATCGGAGGACAGGGGCAACATACTGCGATCCTCATCGCGTGTCCCGCTCTCCGGTGTCCTCACCCGCTGTTCCGCTCTCCGTTTGCCTCACCCCCTGTCCCCCGCTCACCCCCTGTCCCCCTCTCCGTTTCACGGAGAGGGGAACTTGCGGAATGGTCTTGCGACTTGTGAGATCGCGTCCTCGTGCCTTCGCGCCGAGGAATGGGGACTCAGAACGGACA
>DASTYH010000302.1:0-2972 GCA_035765075.1 Gemmatimonadales bacterium | reverse complement strand
CCTCGAGCGAGCCGAATCCCTCCAGATGTCCCGCCCCGACATTGGTGACGACGGCGATCGTGGGCTCGATGATCTCCCGGTAGCGGGCGACCTCCCCGGGAAGGTTGGCGCCCGCCTCGACCACGAGCGCGTCGGTGTCCGCCGGCGACGCGAGCATGGTCAGCGGCACCCCGACCAGGTTGTTCAGGTTCGCCCGCGTCGCGTGAACCCGGTAGCGGGTGCCGAGCACCGCCGCGATCATCTCCTTCGTGCTGGTCTTGCCGTTCGTGCCGGTCACGGCCACGACCGGACCGGTAATCTCGCGGCGCCGCTCCCGGGCGAGCGCACCGTAGGCGCGCAGCGTGTCGTCCACCTCGATGCGCGCGAGCCCGGGCGGCACCACCGCGCCCCGGCGCACCACCGCGCCCCGGGCGCCTGCGCGGAGCGCCGTATCGAGGTGATCGTGCCCGTCGAAGCGCTCACCCGCGAGCGCGACGAAGAGCGCTCCCGGCTCGAGCGTCCGCGTGTCGGTGGAGATCGAGGTGTAGCCGGGCCCGTCCTCTGGCGCATCGGGTCCGAGCGCGCGCCGCACGAAGTCGCTCGTCCAGCGAGCCGTCATGCAATGAGCTCCCGGACGATCTCCCGTTCATCGAAGGGGAGCTTTTCCGTGCCGATCACCTGATAGGTCTCGTGCCCCTTCCCGGCCAGGAGCAGCGTGTCACCGGGCCGCACCTCGGCGAGGGCGGCGGCAATCGCGGCGCGCCGATCGCTCACCCGCAGATGATGCGCGCGGCCCATTCCCGCCTCGATCTCATCGATGATGGCGTCGGGGTCCTCCGTGCGCGGGTTGTCGGAGGTGACGATCGCAAGATCGGCGCGCTCCGCCGCCACCTGGCCCATGAGGGGGCGCTTCCCCCGATCCCGGTCTCCCCCGCAGCCGAAGAGGACGATCAGCCGGCCGGGTGTGAGCGCGCGGAGCGTCGCGAGCGCGCGCTCGAGCGCATCGGGGGTGTGGGCATAGTCGCGGAGGATGACGCCCGGCCTCTCCGCGATCCGCTCCATGCGGCCCGGCACCTGCGGCGACGATTCGAGCCGCCGGACCACTTCCCCGAGCGACAGGCCGAGCCCGAGCGCCGTCGCCGCGGCGGCGAGCGCGTTGGATACGTTGAAGTCTCCGAGGAGCGGCAACGAAACGTCGGCCTCCCCCCACTGGCCGGCCAGGCGGAAGCGGCTGCCACCGGCAGCGAGATCGATCGCGCAGGCCCGGAGGTCCGCACCCGGATCGGTGCCGAAGGTGACGCGACCGGCACGATCGGGCATTTCCCGCCAGGTCGGGTCGTCGAGATTGACCACCTCGATGCCGTTGACCGCCAGGTGGCTCGAGAGCCGGAGCTTGGCGGCGAGGTAGGACTCCATCGTCCCGTGGTAGTCGAGGTGATCGCGCGTGAGGTTGGTGAAGACGGCGGCGGCGAAGGTGATCCCGTCGAGCCGGCCCTGGTCGAGCGCGTGGGAGGACGCTTCCATGGCGACGTGCGTCACGCCCCGGTCGCGGAGCGCCGCCAGGGCGGCCTGCAGATCCGCGGCACCGGGTGTCGTGAGCGAACCGGCGGTCGAAGGGATCTCCGCGCCGGCGCCGTCGAACGCGCCGAGCGTTCCGATGCTCCCCGCCCTTCCCGCGCCGTTCAGGAGGTGGCGGATCAGGCCGGTGGTCGTGGTCTTTCCGTTGGTGCCTGTCACCCCGATGAGCGTGAGCGACCGGCACGGCTCGCCGTACCACGCGCGCGCGGCGGCGAGCAGCGCGCGGCGTCCGTCACGTACCACGATCTCGGGAACACCGAGGTCGAGCGGCGTTTCCACCATGAGTGCCGCCGCGCCCCGCCTCACGGCGTCCGCGGCGAAACGGTGCCCATCCGTCTGCGTGCCGCGCACCGCCGCATAGAGGGCGCCCGCCGTCACGACCCGGCTGTCGGCGACGAGCGACGTGATCGCGGGGAGCGGCTCCGGCGCGTTCAGCAGCAGATCTTCGCGGCGCAGCGCCGCGAGGAGGTCGAGGCTTGCAGGCATTTCGCTCAGGGGAGGCGGGGGGGTTCGGCCCAGAGGGTCACGGTCTCCCCGGTTCGGAAGCGGGTCCCACCCGCCGGCGCCATCCGGGAGATCAGTCCGCTGCCTTCGACCGCTACGCGGAAGCCGGCAGCATGGAGTCGCGAGATTGCCGCCCGGGCCGGCACGCCGGTCACATCGGGAAGCGGGGCCTCCCGCCGGGACGTATCCGGTGGCGGCGCCGGCCACGTCACGGCGACCACCGGGAGCGGATCTCGGGGAGCCATCGGGACGGGCCGAGCCCTCGGCGCGGGCCGCGCCGTCGTGTCCCGCCGCGCCAGCCGGTCGAGATCGAGGGCACGATTCCGCGAGGCGAGTGCCTCCTGGAGGATCTTCTGCGTGAGCGGCGCGGCGGTCTGGCTTCCGTAATAGGCGCCGCGAGGCTCGTCGATCGTCACGATCGCCACGAGCTCGGGCCGGTCGGCGGGCCAGACGGCGGCAAACGAGGAGAAGTACTTGCCGATGGCATAGCGTCGATTGACGACCTTGCGTGCCGTACCGGTCTTTCCCGCCAGCTCGTACGTCTCGATCACGGCCTTGTCCGACGTGCCTCCGGTGGAAACGGCCTTGCGCATGTACCGCCGGAGCGTCGCGGCGATCTCGGGGCTCAGCACCCGCCGGACCGGTTCCGGCCGGTGTCGGTAGAGCACGCTCCCCTCGGGCGAGCGGATCTCGCGCACGAGCGTCGGGGTGAAGAGGAGCCCGCCGTTGGCGATCGCGCCGTAGGCGGCCGCCAGCTGGATGGCGGTGACGCTCATGCCGTAGCCGCGCGAGAGACTCTCGCGCGTCGAGGCGGGACTCCACTCGCGGGGGCGGGCCGGATTGGGCACGTAGCCGTCTTCCTCGCCGGGAAACTCGACGCCCGTGCGCGTGCTGAACCCGAAATCGCGGAG
>DASTYH010000301.1:0-2586 GCA_035765075.1 Gemmatimonadales bacterium | reverse complement strand
AGGCCCACGATGATGGAGGCCATCCCCACCACGAAGGCCGGCGCGGCCCACCGGGCAGCGGGCCCGCCGGGGAGGGCCTGGGCGTAGGCGCCGCCGATCAGGATGGTCCCGCCGAGGATTCCTCCGAGCGCGGCGCGCCGGATGCGCGTCACGCCGCGCGCTTTCCCATGGTGATCGGCATCGCGGATAGCTAGGTCCCCCCCGCCCCAACATCAAGTCCGCCGCCGGATGTCGAAATCGCGCCGCGCCGTTCGTTGCCCGGGCAGAGGGAGCCGCCGGGCGCACCGGACGGGGATCCCGCGATCACACGACAACCGGAGACACGGCAATGACTTCCAGTCTGGGGCCTCGCATCGGCAGGCGCATCGGTGGCCGCGCCGCCACTTTCCTCCTGGCCGCCGCACTCCTGCTCCCCGCCGCCGCGAGCGGCCAGGCGAGGGCCTGGGGCGAGGGCGCCGACGAGGTGAAGAGCGTCGGGCAGTACGCCGAGGTGAACGGCATCCGGCTCTACTACGAGACCGCCGGCGCCGGCCGGCCCCTCATTCTCCTCCACGGCGGGCTCGGCGCCATCGAGATGTTCGGCCGGAACCTTCCCGCGCTCGCGAAGGGACGGCAGGTGATCGCGGTGGACCTGCAGGGTCACGGCCGCACCGCGGACATCGACCGCCCCCTCAGCGTCGAGCTGATGGCGGACGACATCGCGGCGCTCATCGCGCACCTGAAGCTCGACCGTCCCGACGTGATGGGCTACTCGCTCGGCGCCGGTGTCGCGCTGCAGACCGCGATCCGGCATCCGGCGCAGGTGGGCCGGCTGGTGGTGGTGTCGGCGATCCTCCGCCGGAGCGCCTTCTACCCGGGAATCCTCACGCTGCAGGAGCAGGTGAACGCCGCCGCAGCGGAGGGAATGAAGCAGACGCCGATGTACCAGCTCTACAGCAGCATCGCGCCGAGGCCCGAGGACTTTCCCCGCCTCCTCGACAAGATCGGCGCGGCGATGAAGCAGGACTACGACTACTCCGGCGAGATCGGGAAGATCCGGGCGACGACGCTCGTGGTGGCGGCCGACGCCGACATCTTCCCTCCCTCGCACGCGGTCGAGCTCTTCGGGCTGCTGGGTGGCGGGAAGCAGGATCCGGGGTGGGACGGGGCGGGGCGGCCCAAGTCCCGCCTGGCGATCCTCCCGGGGCTCACGCACTACGACATCTTCGACAACCCGGCACTCGCCGAGACGGCAATCCGCTTCCTCGACGATCCGGCGACGCTCGAGGCGCCGCGCTGACGACGACCATTCGACTTCCACAAGGAGCGCACGATGCTGCTCATTCGCGAAATCTTCCACTGCAGGCCCGGCAAGGTCCGTCCCATGGTGGAGAAGTTCCTCGCCATGGCAAAGCTCAATGAAAATGCCGGCTTCGGGAAAGTCCGGGTGATGACCGATTTCTGCGGCGACCGCTACTGGACCGTGATCTCGGAATTCGAGGTGCCGAGCCTGCAGGCCTTCGAAGAGATGATGCAGGGGAAGGGGATGAGCGAGGAGACGACGAAGGAGTTCGAGAAGATCATGGCGGGATACCACGACCTCCTGGACCATGGCCGGCGGGAGATCTACCGGATCGAAGGGTAGCCGCCCACGGTTGTCACTCCGGGCGAGGGCGGAGCGTCATATTCTGAGCAGCGCTCCGCCCAGCCCGTTTCAGTGCGCGACCCGTACCCGGTGGTTCCCATGCGAAACGCATTTCTCCTCGGCACCGTCCTTCTCGCCGGATTCCTCACCGGCGCCTGCGAATCCAGCGATCCCGGCGACAATGCCGCCCAGGTGCGGCTGATCCACGCGCGGTCCGGCGCCCCGGCGGTGGATCTCGTCGTCGGCGGGGAATCGGTCCTCGATGGCATCGCCTTCTCCCAGGCCTCGGGCTTCGCCGAGGTCCCGGCGGGCTCAGCCACCCTGCAGGTCCGCCCAGCAGCGGGCGGGGCGGCCATCGTTGGGGCCACCACTACGTTCGAGCCCGGCGCCCGCTACACCCTCCTCTTCAGCAACTCCGGCGGCGCGAGCGATCTCCGCATCGCGCCCGATACGGCGACGGGCCTCCCTCTCGCCCCGCCGCCGACCTCGCCGAGCGACACCGGCGCCATCCCCGGCGAGTCGAAGGTGAAGCTGCGCGTGATCCACAACGCCGCCGACGCGCCGCCACTCGATGTCTATCTCACGCTCTACCAGGAGCCGCTCGCGGGCGCCATCCGGCTGGTGGAGCCCTTCACGTACGGCGTCGGCCTCAATCCCGACTTCCCCGGCTACGTCGAGCGCGACCCCGGCACCTGGCAGGTCCGCTTCACCGCGGACGGTACCGACGACGTCCTCATCGACACCGGCCCGATCACGCTGGCCGCGGGCCAGGTGAAGAGCATCATCCTCTTCTCCTCGGACACCACGGGGATGGGGATCGCGATCGTGCGGGAGCGGTGAGCGGCGCTCCCGTCGACCTGTCACCCCGGAGCGAAGCGTCGGGGGCCGATGCTGTGGGGCGGAGTTACGACGGCAGTGCGGTGCGGCTGCGCCACCTTTCGCGTCCTTGGAGTCGTTCGGGT
>DASTYH010000300.1:0-3087 GCA_035765075.1 Gemmatimonadales bacterium | reverse complement strand
GGGGAGGAACAGGGGCTCAACGGCTCGCGTGCATTCATGGCCGATCACCCCGAAATCGTGCGCGGGCTGCAGGCGCTCTTCAATCAGGACAACGGCACCGGGCGGGTGACGCGGATTCCGGCCTCGGGATTCGTGAACGCCGGGGAGCAGTTCGGCCGCTGGCTGGCGCGGATCCCGACCGAGATCAGCCAGCACATCACCCTGATGGTGCCCGGCAACCCGCCGGGCGGCGGGAGCGACATGGCCTCCGCCGTCTGCCATGGCGCGCCGGGGTTCAGCCTGAGCTCGATCGGGTGGGACTACGGCACGTACACCTGGCATACCAATCGCGACACCTTCGACAAGATCATCTTCGACGAGATCCGCAACAACGCGACGCTCACCGCGATGCTCGTCTATCTCGCCGCGGAGGACCCGGAGGTCGTGTCGCGCGACCGGCGAGTGATGCCGCTCGGCCGGAACGGGCAGCAGATGGAATGGCCCTCGTGCCCGGCTCCCGCGCGGGCGTCGAGCGAGAGCACCCGCTGATCAGGGGGTCCGGAATCCTGCGGCGCGCAGCACGACCGGGCGCGCCCGCGGGTCTCCGGTGAAGAAGAGGCCGCCCCGCCGCGACGCGCGGGGCGGGACGTAGTCGAACATGATGCTTCGCCGTTCGGTACCCGCGGGACCCTCCAGTTCTGCTTCGATCTCGAGCTCGACCGCGGCCGCGCTGCCGCGATTCGTCGCCTCGATCTCCACGAGCCATCCCGACGGAACCTGCGTCACGCCGGTCATGCGGACGTGGATGTCGGGCGGCATGCCGTCGTTGGCCAGCGCGCGGATGGCGAGATAGACGATGAGCGCGAGGATCACCACGCCGCTCGCGGCGCCCAGGATCCGCTCGGGGAGCGGAATCGCGCTGGAGCTCTCGCTCCCCGGCGTCCGGGCGGTCACAGGATGAGCCTCGCCGCCGCGGCGCCGAGCGCCGCTGGAAAGCCGAGCACCAGCGTGATCGCCACGATCGATTCGAAGCCGAGCCCCTGGGTGCGTCCGAAGACCCAGAGCACGGAGAGGCTGACGAGGAGCCCGAGGACATAGCCGGGTGCGGTCCAGCGAACGCCGAGCTCGAGCAGCGAGGTCCCCTCGGGGCGGCGGGCCTGCCCGGTGAATTCCATGCCGTAGACGAAGCCATGCATGGCGAGGAGCGACGCCGCGATCAGCAGCAGCAGGTGCCATTCGTCGAGGCGCGTGGCGATGGTCACGACTTCCTCCGTCGGCGCGATGTTGAGGGCGAAGAAGAGCGAGCCGACGAGCATCGTGAAGAGCTCCGCGCCGTAGCTCGCCTCCCGTCTCCGGCGCGCCGCGCGCTCCTCCTCCCGGCTCGCGTGCATCTGGCTCCGCGCGAGGAGCGCCCCGATCGCGCCGGGCACCGACTGGAGCGCAATCCTGCCGATGAGCTCCGGGGCATGCATCCCCGGCCGGATCGCGCCCATCAGGAAGAGGACCAGCGCCGCCGCGGCGAGGCCGATGCCGAGCGCCACCGCGGCATCGAGCGCGTCCTCGCGCAGGTCGAAGGTCTCCTCGAAGCCGGCGATATACGAGAGGGCCACGAGCAGCGGGAAGGACCCGAGGAGGAGCCCGAGCAACCGGCCGGGGGGAATGGTGGCGCCGATCTCCCACATCTCCGCCGTCATGAGGAGGGGGAGGGAGAAGAGGATGGCCCCCCCGAGCGCGCGCGCCAGTGCGATCCAGAAGCGCCGGTTCTTCGTGCGGGACTTGCGGGCCATCGGTCCACCCACGCTTTCTTCATTCAGGCCGGTCATCCGGACCGTTCATGATCCAGGCGTCTCGCCCGAGGTCGGCAGCGCTTCGATCGAGACGTCACGCCGCCCGGGGAGGCAGCGATGGAGTCATTTCCCGAGAACGCAGAGCTCCGCGATCTCTTCGGCGTCGAGCCCGCCGTCCTCGATCCGAACCTGCCGTGGTTGCGCAACGTGCTCAACTTCGACGCCGTCATCGGCGCCGATCGACTCGAATGCGTGATCGAGCCCGCCTACCAGACGCTGAGTCTCCGCTGGACCCGCCGCGGGCGGGAGCTCGTCTTCTTCGACCTGGAGCGTGTCGCCGCACTCCAGGTGGACCGCTATCGCGGCCGCGGGTCCCTCATCGTCCGCTTCGATCCGGCCCTCGACCGCGGACTGGTGCGGATCCAGATTCGTCCCGCGGTCCACGTGACCTGGGTGGCAGGAGGTCGCACGGCCGGAGCTCCCGAGGTCGCGGAGAACCAGCTCGGGCTCTGATCCGGCGGCGCCTCAGGCCGCGCGCTCCTGCAGCAGGCGGAGCACCTTCCCCTCGAGCCGCGCCAGTCCCGCCCGGGCCTTCTGGCGCCGGCCGAGCGCCGCCGCGAGCTGCCCCTCGGCGTAGGCGGCGAGCACCTCCGGATGGACATAGTACTTCCGGCAGACGGCGCGCGTATTGTTGAGCCGCTCCGCCACCTGGTCGATCGCCCGGTTGACGTGCGCCTTCGCGGCCCGCGCCGAGTGCGGCGGGCCGGCGGCGACCAGCGCCTCGCAGGCGAGCATCGTCCCCGCCCAGGTCCGGAAGTCCTTCGCCGAGAAGTCGTCCCCCGCGATCTCCCGGATGTAGGCGTTGACGTCGCCGGAGCCCACTACCTGCCGGGTCCCCTCCGCATCGAGATACTGGAAGAGCTCCTCGCCCGGAATGGACTGGCAGCGCGCGACGATGCGCGCGAGGCGCCGGTCGTCGAGGTCCACGGCGTGCGGCTTCCCGCTCTTCCCGCGGAACTCGAACATGATGCGCGATCCCTCGATCTCGACGTGATGATCGCGCAGGGTGGTGAGGCCATACGAGTCGTTGGCGCGCGCGTACTCGTCGTTCCCCACCCGGATCCCGGTGCGCTCGAGCAGATGGACGACCGTCGCCAGGACCTTCCGGCGCGGGAGCCCCGGGAGCGACAGGTCGGCCTCGATCGCGCGGCGGATGCGGGGAAGGGCGGCGCTGAAGGCGAGCATCCGGCCGAATTTCGTTTCATGGCGGACGGCGTGCCATTCGGCGTGGTAGCGGTACTGCTTGCGCCCGCGGGCATCC
>DASTYH010000299.1:0-2971 GCA_035765075.1 Gemmatimonadales bacterium | reverse complement strand
CGAGCACATCCTCCTCGCCGTCACCGCCCAGGAGCCGGCTCCGAGCGTCTTTCAAGCTCTCGGGATCGATCCCGCCCTGGTGCGCGACCGGCTGGAGGCGGGGGCCCGGCGGGGCAAGCCCCGCGGGGCCGAGACCGGCGAGCTGCTGCTCACCTCGCATGCCCGACGCCTTCTCGAGGGAGCGAGCAACGAGGCGCGTCGGCAAAGCACCGAGCTTCGGGCCGAGCACTTTCTCCTGGCCGCATTCAGCGAGCCTCGCGGCACCGTCGCCCGCCTTCTGAACGAGGCGGGGGTCCCGGCCAAGGCGGTGCGCGCCGCGATCCTCGAGGCGGTCGGTGGGGTTCCCGAAGGCGACTCCGCCGTTCCTGATCCCGGGATGGGCACGAAGACCGACTCCCCCGCGGAGGGGACGAGCGAGCGGGGAACGCCACGGAAGGAGCGGCGAGGGAGGCAGCGGGAGCGGCGGGACGCCGATGCGCCGGCCACAGCGCCCGCCCGGGCCGCCGAGTCGGAGCGAGGCCGTACCACCGAGGAGCGACCGAGGCGGGGTGAACGCGCCGCTGCGCCGGCGGCGAGGGGTGCCCCGGCGGCCGAGGCACCGCCCCGGCAGCCGCTTCCGCATCTCCGCCGGGACCGGCAGGAGTGGGGCCCCCTCTGGCGGAAGATCCTCCTCCTCGCGGTTCCGGCGGCGATTGCAGCCGAGTACGCCCACCTGTCCCCCGTGGTCGTCTTTTCGCTCGCCTGCCTTGGGGTGCTGCCGCTCGCCGGCTTCATGGGCGATGCCACCGAGCATCTCTCCGCGCGGAGCGGGCCCACGGTCGGCGGGCTCCTCAACGCGACCTTCGGCAACGCCGCAGAGCTCATCATCGCGATCGTGGCGCTGCAGGCGGGACTGATCGACCTGGTCAAGGCATCGGTGACCGGCAGCATTCTCGGCAACCTCCTCCTCATCCTCGGACTCTCGCTCCTCGCGGGCGGAATGGGGCGGAACGAGCTTCGCTTCAACCGGACGGCGGTGGGGCTGAGCGCGGGGATGATGATCGCCGCGGTCGTGGGAATGGTCTTTCCGGCGCTCTTCCACGCCACACACCCGAATCCGAGCGCGCTGACCGAGCTCAGGCTGTCCGAGGGCGTCGCCGCGGTGCTCATGGTGGTCTACCTCTTCTCGCTGCTCTTCACGCTGAAGACCCACCGCTGGCTGATCGGCGGCGATCCGCACGAGATGCCGGGGCCGATCTGGACGCCGCTCCGTGCCATCGTGGTGCTCGGCATCGCCACGGCCGGCGTGGCATTCATGTCGGAGATCCTGGTGCACGCTACCGAGGCGGTCACCGAGCAGCTCGGCGTGAGCCAGGCGTTTCTCGGCCTCATCGTGATTCCCCTGATCGGCAATGCCGCGGAGCATGCCACCGCGGTGGTCGTGGCGCGGAAGGGGAAGATGGACCTCGCGCTCCAGATCGCGTACGGATCGAGCACGCAGATCGCGCTCCTGGTAGCCCCGGTGCTCGTCTTCGTCGGGGTCTTCATGGGGCAGGGGATGAACCTCGTCTTCACACCCTTCGAGGTCATGGCGGTGGGCCTCGCCACGATCGTGGCGTCGATGGGGACGGCGGACGGGGAGTCCCACTGGTTCGAGGGCGTTCAGCTGCTGGCGGTCTACGCGCTCATCGCGCTGGCGGCGTTCTTCCTTTGACTTGGCGGGGGGAAGCTCGTAAGTTAGCTTGATTCTTCCTCTTATCTGAAGGAATGGGGTGCGGACTCGCCCGACGATTCTCTACTTTTCGCCGGACGGCACACCGGTGCCCGCGCTCATCGAGCAGTGGGCAAACTCCAACGCGTTTCCCCTCCGGGTCTTCGACAGCGCCGCCGAGATCCAGTCGATCGTGCTGCGGGGCCACCCGAGCCTCCTCTTCGTCGCGGCGGGCTCTTCGGCGGCCGAGGGCCTCGAGCTGATCCGGCGTCTCAAGAGCGACGCCTTCACCGCGATCGTGCCCGCCACCGCGCTCCTCGGCGCGCACGATCCGGAAACGGTGCAGCGGTGGTTCGCGGCGGGGGCCGACGAGGTCCTCACCGCTGCATTTGCGCCGGCGGAGCAGCGGGCCCGGATCGACGCGATGCTCAACCGCACCGAGCGGGATGTCTCGGTCCATCCCTCGACGCGGCTGCCGGGGACGACCGAGATTGAGCGTGAGATCCGGCGGCGGCTCGATCTGGCGGGCGAGTTCGCGGTCTGCTATGCCGACCTCGACCACTTCAAGGAATTCAACGACCGCTACAGCTACTACGATGGTGATCGCGTCATCTACCTGCTCTCCCGGATCCTGCACGACGTGGTCAAGGGTCTGCTCGGATCGCGCGGGTTCGTGGGGCATATCGGGGGCGACGATTTCATCTTCGTGATTCCCGGCGGGGAAATCCACGCCGTCTGCAGCGAAGTGCTCTCGGTCTTCGACACCCTCATTCCGCTGCAGTACAACGACCAGGATCGGCGAGCGGGGTACTTCTTCGGGAAGGACCGCCGCGGCCAGCTGCACCGGGTGCCGCTCATGACGCTCTCGATCGGGATCGTGACGAACCGGCACCGCGCATTCACCCACCCGGCGCAGGTGAGCGAGCTCGCCACTGAAATGAAGAGCTATGCGAAGACGCTCCCGGGCTCGGTGTTCGTGGTGGACCGGCGCCACGGGAGCGAGGGCGAAGCGCGCGGCGGCCCGCCGCGGGACCAGCGATGAGGAACGAGCGATGAACGTGACGTGCCCGAACTGCGCGACGATTTATCGAGTCGATCCGGCCAAGGTACCGGAGGCGGGCGTGCGGGCCCGTTGCGCCGTCTGTGCAGCCATCTTCCCGGTCCGGCGCGAGCCGGGTGCCGCGGCTCAGCCCGCGCCCGCGCCGGCCGCCGCGGCTGCTGCCGCGCCCCACACCGAGCCGCGCCGACCCGAGCCGGCACGCGAGCCCCTCCCACCGCCGC
>DASTYH010000298.1:0-2516 GCA_035765075.1 Gemmatimonadales bacterium | reverse complement strand
GAGTCCCGATTATCCCATCTCCCCCAAGGAGCATGGGACGACTTTCCTCTTCGAACATAGACATCTCTGGCTCCGGAGCCGGCGCCAGGCGGCCATCGCCCGGGTGCGCCACGAGGTCGTCCAGGCCATCCGCGACTTCTTCTACGATCGCGGATTCACCCTGGTGGACACCCCGATCCTCACCGGCGCCATCGGCGAGGACGCGGGCAACCTCTTTGCCACCGACTACTTCGACCTCGGAAAGGCGTACCTCGCGCAGACCGGTCAGCTGTACGGCGAGGCCGCGGCGGCGGCGCTGGGGAAGATCTACTGCTTCGGTCCCACCTTCCGCGCGGAGAAGTCGAAGACACGCCGGCACCTCACCGAGTTCTGGATGGTCGAGCCGGAAGTCGCGTTCAACGATTCCAACGATAACATGCGGCTCCAGGAAGATTTCGTGAGCTACGTGGTGAGCCGGGCGCTGGAGCGGCGGCGGGAGGAGCTCAAGGAGCTGGAACGGGACACCGCGTCACTCGAGCGGATCACGCCCCCATTCCCGCGGATCTCGTACACGGACGCCGTCACCCGGCTCAACGGCCTCGGCTCCGAGATCACCTGGGGGGACGACCTGGGGGCGGAAGACGAGACCCGCCTGGCCGCCGAGTTCGACCGCCCGGTCTTCGTGTTCAACTACCCGAAGGAGGCCAAGGCCTTCTACATGAAGGAGAACCCCGAGGACCCGCGGACGGTGCTCTGCAACGACTGCCTTGCGCCCGAGGGGTACGGGGAGATCATCGGCGGGTCCCAGCGCGAGGACGACTACGACCGCCTCCTCGCCCGCATCAAGGCCCAGGGTCTCGATCCGGCGGCCTATGGCTGGTACCTCGATCTGAGAAAGTACGGCACCTTCGTCCACTCCGGATTCGGACTCGGCCTGGAGCGGACCGTTGCATGGATCTGCGGGATCCCGCACATCCGCGAGGCGATTGCGTTTCCGCGACAGATCCATCGCCTCTACCCCTGAGGGCAGCCACGCCACGCCCCAGCCGCAGGGAGGTCACCCCGTGAGACGATCGCCCGAGGAGGAGCGGGGGGAACGCCCGCTCCGCGCCGAAGACCTCAAGCCGCGGATTGCGCTGGTGCAGGATACGGTACGGAAGCTCGAGGCGGAGGTGGCCGACGGGACCATCCCGCCGGAAGGGATGGAGGATTTCAAGCGCGCGATCGATGAGGCGCGCATGCGGATCTGGGCGGTCCTCACCTCGGCCGGCGACAGCGATCCGGTGGCCTATCTGGAGCGGTTCCGGATGCGGCGGGCCATCGAGATCTGCCGGGGCATCCAGCGGGACCTCGACGACGGGTCAATCCAGATTCACGAGCCGGAAGCAGGGGAGCTCGCAAAGGTCATCGACGGGCTTCGCCGCCGTCTCGGCGGCTGACCCGATCCGCGCCAGTCAGCGGCGGCCTTCGCCGGCCTTCACCGCGTCCCACAGTGCGTCGAGGCGCTCGAGGCCGGCGGTGTGCATTTCGAGTCCGGCTTCGGCCGCGCGGGACTCCACCGCGGCAAAGCGATCGCGAAACTTCCGGTTGGCCCGGTCCAGGGCGCTCGAGGGCTCCACGCCCGACTTCCGCGCCAGGTTCACCACGGCAAAGAGCAGATCACCGATCTCCCCGGCCAGCGGACTCTCCGGATCAAGCCCCCCCGCGTGGGGTGCCGCGCCGCCGCTGGCCGCGAGCTCCCGCTCCACCTCTTCGAGTTCCTCGCGCACCTTCCCCAGCGGGCCCGCCGTATCCGGCCAGTCGAACCCCACCGAGGCCGCCCGTTCCTGCAGCCGATAGGCCATGCGCAGCGAGGGGAGGGTCGGGGGAAGCCCCTCCAGCGTCCCGCGGGAGCGCTCCCGGCGCTTGACCTCCTCCCAGGGGCCGCGCGGTCCCAGCTCGAAGAGGTGCGGGTGGCGGCGCTGCATCTTCGCCTCAACGGCGCGTCCCAGCTCGTCCGCGGTGAACTCGCCCAGCTCTTCGGCGAGGACGAGCTGCCACGCCAGATGGAGGAGGAAGTCGCCCGTCTCTTCCCGGATCGCCGGGCCGTCGTCCTCGCCGATGGCGTGATCGAGCTCGAGCACCTCCTCCACGAGATAGGGCCGCAGGGATTCGCGGCTCTGCGCCCGGTCCCACTCGCAGCGGATCCGAAGGTCCCGCACGAGGGCCATGACTCGCTCAAGCGCTGATGTTTCTTGCATTTAGTCTCCGCAGCCGGATATCATTCGCGCCGCCGTGAGCACCGCTTCCAGTTTCCCCGAGACGGCCGCCCGTGCCTGGGTGGACATCGACCTCGACGCCGTGCTGGCCAACGCGCGCCAGGTGGCGAGCGTGGCGGGCGCTCCCCTCATGCCGATGGTCAAAGCTAACGGCTACGGGTTGGGCGCGGTCGCGGTGGCGCACGCCCTGGAGCGGCTCGATCCCTGGGGCTTCGGTGTGGCCACGGTGGATGAGGGTGCGGAGCTCAGAGCGGCGGGAATTCGGCGGCCGATCGCGCT
>DASTYH010000297.1:0-3944 GCA_035765075.1 Gemmatimonadales bacterium | reverse complement strand
ATCGGGAGGGCGAACCGGACCGTATCGTCGAACTCCGACGGCACGTGCGGCTGGAACTGCTCCGGTACGCCGAAGAGCTCGAAATAGACGGTGTCCACGCCGTCGACGTCCGCCACCCGCCCGGAGATGCTGTACACCGGGCCGGCCGGCACGGTGACCTCCGGCTCGGCGGGGTCGTCGATGGTGGCGCGGGGGCCCTCATTGTCCGGATCCGGCTCGACCCCGATGCGCGCCCGCTCGACGCACCCGATCCCGCCCGCAAGAAGCCCCACCGCCGCCAGAAGTCCTTTCCAGTTCGGCGCTTGGACACTCCCGGGGGCTCGCTGTGGCATACCCGAAAAATAGTCGAAAGGGGGGGAGGATGGGAGGGGACGGAAGGGCGGAAGGACGGAAGGACGGAAGGACGGTCGGACGGTCGGACGGTCGGACGAGCGGGAGTGGAAGAAAGAAGGAATGAAAGGGGGCCCCGGACGCGCCACGATGTCATCCCGAGCGCAGCGAGGGATCCGGCCGGCAAATCCCGGAGGCCGGTGCGCAGATCCCTCGGTCGCGTTGCCCCCTCGGGATGACACGCCCCTCCCGGCGCCCCTTCCGACCGTCCGACCTTCCGACCGTCCGACTTTCCGACTCTCCGAACGAGCGTCTATCTCCCCTTGAAACCCGCCTTCCTCTTCTCCAGGAACGCCGTCGTCCCCTCCCGCATGTCCTCGGTCCCGCTCAGCACGCCGAAGAGGTTCGCTTCGAACGCGAGGGCATCGTCGAGGGACATGTCGGCGCCGGCGGTGACGGATTCCAGGCAGGCGCGGACGGCGAGGGGGCCGTTCTCGAGGATGGCGCGGAGGAGCGCCTCCGATTCAGGGATGAGCTGCTCGGCGGGGACCACGCGGTTCACGAGTCCGATGCGATACGCTTCCTGCGCGTCGATCATCCCGCCGGTGAGGAGCAGCTCGAGCGCTCGCCCCCGGCCCACGAGGCGCGGAAGCCGCACGGTGCCGCCGTAGCCGGGCCCGATGCCGAGCTTCGCTTCGGGCTGGCCGAATTTCGCATTCTCGCTTGCGATCCGGATGTGGCAGGCCATGGCGAGCTCGCAGCCGCCGCCCAGGGCAAAGCCGTTCACCGCAGCGATCACCGGCTTGCCGCACCGCTCGAAGCGCCGGAACGCCGCCTGGCCGCGGAGCGCGCGGGCGCGGCCGCTTACCGGACCCTGCGAGGCGAGCTCGCCGATATCGGCGCCGGCCACGAACGCCTTCGGCCCCGCGCCGGTGAGAATGGCCCCGCGGATCGCCTCCTCCGACTCGATCCGCCCCGCCGCCTCCGCCAGCTCGCCGATCACGGTGGCGTTGAGGGCGTTGAGCTTGTCGGGCCGGTTGACCGTGACCCGGGCGATCCCGTCGGCAACATCGAAGAGGAGTGTAGTGAACATGCGCGTCAGGTTGAGGGGACCTTCCGACTTTCCGACCTTCCGACTTTCCGACCGTCCGACCGTCCGACCGTCCGACCATCCGACCGTGAGCCCAAACCTAACGTATCTTCCCCCCATGCCGATCCTCAGCCTGGATCAGGGTACCACCGGCTCCACCGCGCTCGTGGTGGGCGATGACGGCGCGATCCTCGGCGCCGGCTACCGGGAGTTCACCCAGCACTTTCCGGAGCCCGGCCGCGTGGAGCACGACGCGGAGGAGATCTTCCGCGTGACGCTCGACGCGGCGCGCGAGGCGCTCGCCCGGTCACGCGCCATCCCCACCGCCCTCGGCATCACCAACCAGCGCGAGACGATCGTCCTCTGGGACCGGAAGACGCTCCGCCCGGTGGCGCCCGCCATCGTCTGGCAGGACCGGCGCACGGCGGAGCGGGTGCGGCGGCTCGTGAGCGACGGGGCAGAGCCGCTCCTCCGGGAGCGCACCGGCCTAGTGGCCGATCCCTATTTCTCCGCCACGAAGCTCGAGTGGCTCCTTTCCGATCCCGTCCTCCGGCGCCGGGCGGAGGCGGGGGAGCTGGCGGCGGGCACCATCGACTCCTGGCTCATCGCGCGGCTCACGAACGGCGCCGCCCACGTCACCGATCACTCCAACGCCTCGCGGACGCTCCTTTACGCGCTCCGGACGCGCGCGTGGGACCCGGAGCTCCTCGCACTCTTCGGCATCCCCATGGGGATCCTCCCGCGCATCGTTCCCTCGAGCGGCGTCGCCGCCGAGTCGGCGGCGGAACACCTGGGGATGGCGCTCCCGATCGCCGGGATCGCGGGGGACCAGCAGGCCTCGCTCTTCGGGCTGGGGTGCACCCGCGCGGGGCTCGCCAAGAACACCTACGGGACCGGCGCCTTCATGCTGGTGCACGCGGGGGAGACGGTGCCCCTGCCTCCCGCCGGCGTCCTCGCCACCGCCGCGTGCGGGCCGAGGGGGGAGCCCGCGTACGCGCTCGAGGGGAGCGTCTTCATCGCCGGCGCCGCCATCCAGTGGCTCCGGGATGGCCTGGGCCTCCTCGAGGTGGCGGCGGAGTCCGATGCGATGGCGCGGAGCGTCGAGAGCACGGGAGGGGTGCACTTCGTCCCCGCGTTCGTGGGGCTCGGCACGCCGCACTGGGAGCCGGAAGCGCGGGGAACGATCACGGGGCTCACGCGGGGCACGGGCAGGGAAGAGCTGGTGCGCGCGGCACTCGAGGCGATGGCGTTCAGCAGCCGGGAGCTCCTCGAGGCGATGGCGGGGGCGCGGGAGATTCCGGTTCTCCGGGCCGACGGCGGTGCGGCGGCCAACGACTGGCTGATGCAGTTCCAGGCCGACATCCTCGGCATCCCCGTCGAGCGTCCCGACGCGGTGGAGACGACCGCGCTCGGGGCGGCCGGACTCGCGGGAATAGCGGTCGGCACGTGGCGCGATGCCGACGAATTCGTCCTGGCCCGCCGCTTCACCCGCTTCGAGCCGGAGATGCACGCCGACACCCGCTCCCGCCACCTCGACGGCTGGACCCGCGCCGTCCGCGCCGCCATCTCCTGGGCGCGGGCGGATTAACTGCTGAGCGGATCAGTGCATGAATTTGAACCACGGAGGCGCGGAGGCACGGAGGACGTCGCTTCGATGTAACGATTGATTATCCGCCGAACCGAGTTGTTGGGGTTTCATACCACCAACGATTTGCTCCGCGTACCCTCCGTGTCTCCGCGCCTCCGTGGTTCAATAATCAGTGAGTTCAGCCGCCAGGGATCGCTGCGCCGTGGCAGGCGCTGCACATCTCGGGGTTCTTGCGGCGCAGGCGCTCGGGGTCGAAGCCGGGGCCGTGGGGATTGAAGCGGCGGCCGCCTTCGGCGGAGTGGCAGGTGAGGCAGTCCCGCTCCGCGTGGCAGGCGGTGCAGCTCTCGAGGCTCTGCCGCGCCGCCTGGCCGTGGCCGAAGACGAAGGTGGGGCTCGCGTCGTGGTACCCGCGCCGGAGCGGGCCCGTCGCCACGAGCCCCGACTGCTCGTGGCAGCTCGCGCAGAAGGACGCCGTGTTGTGGCAGTCGGCGCACGAGGTCTCCCGCGCGTACGCCGCGGCGGGATGCCGAGTCAGGAACGCCGCATCGTGGTAGAGCCGTTCTCCGGCGCCGGGGCCGGGGATGTGGCACTCCAGGCACTCCGCGCGCGCATGGCAGGAGGCACAGGTGCGCGGCGAGGCCTCCGCGATCGACGCATGCTCCTCGCTGAAATCGGCGCCGTGCGTGTCCGGCGGCCGGCGCTCCACCACCGCGCCCACGCCGCGTCCGCCCCCGGCGCTCGCGAGCCGCGTCACCGCCCGCGGCACCGAC
Source organism: Gemmatimonadales bacterium (assembly GCA_035765075.1). GTDB lineage: Bacteria > Gemmatimonadota > Gemmatimonadetes > Gemmatimonadales > GWC2-71-9 > CAMLLJ01. The sequence continues at coordinate 166 of DASTYH010000297.1, read as the reverse complement.
TCGACGTGGCAGGTGGTGCAGCTCTCGCGGGTGTGGCAGAAGGCGCACGTCGCCATGTCGTCCTGGCGGCCGTGGGTGTTGAGGAAGCCGGGCTGCCGGTGCGAGGGGGGCGCGGCGAGCTCCGCCCGGATCGCGAGCGAGCGCGCATCCGGCGCGAGCGCCTGGA
>DASTYH010000296.1:0-11947 GCA_035765075.1 Gemmatimonadales bacterium | reverse complement strand
CCGGTCGGGGGTGATCGCGCCGGCCCGGCCCGGCGCCCCGGTCAGGGAGGGCTCGCGGAACCGATAGATGGTGACGCTGCGCCGCCGCTCGGCGTTGTCGCCGGTGTCGCCCACGTAGATGCAGTGGTGCTCGCCGCACGGGCCCACGGACACCGCTTCCCAGTCCACGTTGCGGGCGCCGCGGAGCCGCCAGCGGCCGAGGAGGCGGCCGGCTGTGTCGATGGCGGAGACGAGCGCGGGGTTTCCCGAGTCCTCGATCGTCCAGAGGACGCCGGGGTGCGCGCGGCTGGCGGCGAGTCCGGAGCTCTCCCTGATGCCGGCGCGCGCGAGCGAGCCGGTCTGCCGCGCCTCGGAGGGCACGCGATACTCCCAGCGGACCTGCGCTCCGGCGAGCGAGGGGACGAGCAGAAGAACGAGGGCCAGCCCGAGCGCGTGCACCGCCGTCGCCTACTGGTACTGGATGTACACCGGCGACGGGAAGAGCTCGATGACCTGTCGTGGCGTCATCATCGGCTTGTCGTTCCGGTAGAAGAGCTTGAACCCGGTGTACTGGACGGGGTCCCGCTGGATGACGGCGCGCCAGGTGGAGCGCTTGAGCGACGGCGACCCGAAGCCGTCCATGTCGATCACCACCTGGACCAGGGGATCGCGCCGGATGCGGTCGGCATTGGTGAGCATCTTCTCCGTGAAGCGGTGCACCACCAGGACCTTCGGAGGAATCCCCTCGCTCCGGACGATTCCGGCCAGGAGATCGATCGCGTAGTTGATGTCCGCCGCATCCATCGTCCCGATGCGGCGCCCGGGACGCACGCCGTCGTGCATCGCGAACTCGGGGTCGAGCGCCAGGTGGACATAGGGGCGCCGGAGCAGCGGCACGAGCCGCGGGAGCTCGGCGCGCACATCACTCAGCCCCACCTGCACATCCACGAAGAAGAGCCAGCCCCGCTCCTCCGCCCACCCGGCCACGCGATTCATCAGGCTGTCGGTCATCCGCAGCCGGTACTTCCCGTCGGGGCCGGGGTTTCCCTGTGCCACGGTGACGATCATGTGCAGCGCCGGGAGCACGGTGCGCGTCGAGTCGGCTTCCACCCATTCCTGCGCCGTTTCCTCCAGCCTCCGGAGCATCTCGGCCGGCGGGAGCTGGCCGAGGATGCCCATCCGCTTCGAGAGCGGATTGCCGTAGTACGCGACGATCCGGTGCGAGGGAAGGAGCGCGCCGGGCGCTGCCTCCGGGAGCTCGGGCCAGGGAACGCTGTCGGTGGCGCCGGCGCGCCGGACGGCGGCGCTGCCGCTCCCCCGCCGGCGCGCGCGGGCGATCGAATCACTGCGAACGGAATCGGCCCGGATCGAGTCGGCGCGGATGGAATCGGCGCGGATCGAGTCCGCCCTGATGGAGTCGGCGCGGGCGATCGAATCGGTGCGCGCCGAATCGGCGCGAATGGAGTCCGCCTGGGCCTGGAGGCGGGCGGTATCGGGGAATCCGGTACAGGCGAGGAGAAGGGGCAGCGCGCCGAGCGCGACGCACCGAAGGGTCAGGCCGGAATGCACGAGCTCGCTCTCACGGATCGGGAAGCCGCCGACGGGGCGGGGCCCGCGGGGGCGCGGGCCGGGGGAATCTACCTGGTCGGTTCCGCGGAGAGCACCCGTATCTCGACCCGGCGATTGCGCGCCTGCGCCGCAGCGGTGGTCTCGCGGGTGAGGCGCTGATCGACCCCGTAGCCGCGCGCGGTGACACGCTGGAGCGGGACACCCTTCGAGATCAGGTAGCGGCGCACCGCCTCCGCCCGGAGCTGGGTCAGGTGACGCGTCTCCCCCGCAGTGCCGTCCGCATGGGCGGCGATCTCGATCGTGACGCCCGGCTGGGCGATGATCGCGGCCGCGAGCGTGTCGAGCACCGGTCCTGCGGCGTCCGGCAGGCGCGCGCTCTGCCGCGCGAAGGCGATCGGGAGGATTCGCCGTGACCCGGGGGTGAGGCCCCCTCCTGCCGTTCCCTCGGGAACGCCGGGAGGACAGCCGAAGGCGTTCACCGCGGCCCCCGTCGGGGTGCGCGGGCAGCGGTCGAGGCCGTCGAGGACGCGATCGCCGTCCTCGTCGCCGGGGCAGCCGAGCTGATCCACGCTCGCACCCTTCGGCGTATCGGGGCAGCGGTCGAGGCCGTCGGATACGCTGTCACCGTCGGCGTCCAGGGGGCAGCCCTTCGCGTCCACGGCGGCTCCCGCGGGCGTGGCGGGGCACTGGTCCACGCCGTCGGGGACGTTGTCGGCATCCTCATCCTCGGGACAGCCGGCGGCGTTGACCCGGGCGCCCGCCGGCGTGCCGGGGCAGCGGTCCAGGCCGTCGAAGACCCGGTCCCGATCGGCGTCGGTGGGGCACCCGCGCGCATCGGTGAGCGCACCGAGTGGCGTCTCCGGGCAGGAATCGTCCGTATCGTAGACGCCGTCGCGGTCGGCATCGGTGAGCGGCTTGCTGCCGAGCATGATGCTCACGCCGGCGCTTCCGCCGAGGTTGACGACGCTCCGCTTGCCGAAGGAGACGTTCCCCTCGATCCGGCCCATCATGGTGGGTGTGAAGGCGATGCGGAGGCCGCCGCCCCCCACGATGCCGCCCGAGCTGTTGCACGCGCCGAGGAGACTGCGCGGCGGGGTGCCGACGCAGCTGTCGTCATCGTAGCTGGTGACGCCGACCCCGCCCCGGATGAAGGCGGAGCTCGCGGAGCCGACCGGCAGGTTGCCCAGGAGTGAGGCGGAGAAGGTCCGCACACTCCAGCTCCGATCGGTCGCCACGCTCGACTTGGGCGAGGAGAACCCCACCTCCCCTTCCAGCGAGAGCCGGAGCGGGAGCCAGACCGCCACGCGGGCCACCCCACCCGTGCCGGTCTGGAGATTCGTTGCGTCGTCGAACGCGGTCAGCGCGGCACCGGCGCCGACCTCGATGAGGTAGCGGCGCTGCTGCGCGGCGAGGGGCAGGGCAGCGAGCGCCGCGCCCAGGACGAGGGCGGCGGTGCGCCCGGCGACTCGGCAGGTTCCCATGGTGCTATAGATATGCCGCGCCGATGCGAGGGACAAGGCGCCGCATCACCGCGGCGACGGGCCTTGGCAGCATCCGGAGCCGCCGCTACGATTCGCCTCTCGGGCGGGTGAACGACCTCCACGGGGGCGCGCATGGAAATCCGGATCGAATACTGCGTCGTTTGAAACTACCATCCGAAGGCCGCCGGTCTGGCGGCCGAGCTGCTCCAGGCATTCCCGGGCGCGCGGGTCGACATGATCCGATCGTCGGGCGGAGTCTTCGAGGTCACGGTGGACGGTGAGCTCGTCTTCTCCAAGCGCGCCCTCAGGCGGCATGCGGCCCCGGGCGAGGTCGTGACGCTCATCAGGGAGCGGAAAGGAACTGCGGAGTAGGTGCGCATCGCCATTTCCACGGGAGGCGGAGACGCTCCCGGTCTCAACGCCGTCATCCGGGCGGTGGTGCTCTCCGCCCATCAGCGCGGGTGGCAGACCTACGGCATCCAGCGCGGGTTCGAGGGGCTCCTCAGCTTCGACGGTGTGGTGAAGCTCGGACCCGGCGAGGTGCGCGGCATCACCCACCTGGGCGGCACGATCCTCGGCACCACCAATCGCGGCAACCCCTTCCGGTACATCGCCCGCAACGACCAGGGTGAGGAATACGAGGTCGATCGCTCCGATGACCTCTGCGGCGCCTTCCGCGCCTCCGGCTTCGACGCACTCATCTCGATCGGGGGCGACGGAAGCCTCCAGATCGCGCACCAGCTCGCCCAGAAGGGCCTCCCGGTCGTCTGCGTCCCGAAGACCATCGACAACGACGTCGCCGGGACGCAGCGGACGTTCGGGTTCGACACCGCGGTCAGCACCGCGACGGAAGCGCTCGATCGGCTGCACTCCACGGCGGAGAGCCACGAACGGGTGATGGTCGTGGAGATGATGGGACGGAACGCGGGGTGGATCGCGCTCAACAGCGGGCTTTCCGGAAGCGCCGATGTCATCCTCCTTCCCGAGATCCCGTTCGACATCGAGAAGGTCTGCGCCAAGATCCGCCAGCGGGAGGAGGCCGGCCGCCACTTCAGCATCGTGGTGGTGGCGGAAGGCGCGCGCCCAAGGGATGGAACGGTGGCGCTCGTCGAGCGGCGGGGCGTCGGGACCGTGGACCGCCTCGGAGGGATCGCGAGCCAGGTGGCGCGCGCGATCTCGGAACGGACCGGGAAGGAAGTGCGGACACTCGTTCTCGGACATCTGCAGCGGGGCGGGTCGCCGACGACCTATGACCGGCTCCTCGCCCTCCGCTTCGGCTCCGCGGCGGTCCGCGCCATCGCCGCCGGCACCTTCGACGTCATGGTCGGCCTCAACGGGCCGACCATCACCTGCGTTCCGCTCGCCGACGTGGCGGGTCGCTCCCGGAATGTCCCCCTCGATTCCGACGTCATCCAGACGGCTCGGGAGCTCGGGATCAGCCTCGGGGACTGAGCGCCAGAAAATTCCGCACAATCGAATGCCCGTACTCGGTGAGCACCGACTCGGGGTGGAACTGGACCCCGTGCACGGGGTCCCGGACGTGGCGCACCGCCATGATCTCCCCGTCATCCTCCGCGGTGGCGGTGACGAGGAGGTGGGCGGGAAGCGACTCCCGCTCGATCGCCAGGGAGTGATACCGGGTGGCCCGGAAGGGACTGGGAACGTGGGCGAGAACGCCGCTCGCGTCGTGCACGATGGGAGAGGTCTTTCCGTGCATGGGGCGGGCCGATCGCACGATGCGCGCTCCATAGGCGGCGCCGATGACCTGGTGGCCGAGACAGACGCCGAGCACCGGCGTCACCGGGCCCAGCCGGCGAACCACCTCCACGGATACGCCTGCTTCGGCGGGCGTGCAGGGACCCGGGGAGATGATGATGTGCGTCGGCGCGAGCGCCGCGATCGCCTCGACATCCAGCGCGTCGTTCCGGAGCACGCGGGGCTCTCCCCCCAGCTCGCGGACGTAGCGTGCGAGGTTATGGACGAAGGAGTCGTAGTTGTCGAGGAGCAGAATCATCCCAGGGCCGCCACCAGCGCCGCGGCCTTGTCGAGCGTCTCCGCATACTCCGCGGCCGGATCCGAGTCCGCGACCACACCGCCTCCCGCCTGGAAGTACGCCCTCCCGTTCGTCAGCAGGAAGGTCCGGATCACGATGCTCGTGTCCATGTCACCGGTGATGCTGATGTATCCGACGCTCCCGCAATAGACGGAGCGGCGCGTGGGCTCGAGCTCGGCGATGATCTCCATCGCGCGCACCTTCGGCGCGCCGGTGATCGAGCCGCCGGGAAACGCCGCGCGAAGGAGATCGAAGGCGTCCCGTCCCGGCTCGAGTCGTCCTGCCACCGTGGAGACGAGGTGGTGCACCGTGGGAAGGGAGACGAGCGCAGCGAGGGAGGGCACCTCCACGCTGCCGGGACGGCAGACGCGGGAGAGGTCGTTCCGGAGGAGATCCACGATCATCACGTTCTCGGCGCGGTCCTTCTCGCTCGCCACCAGCTCGCTCGCGCGGGCCAGGTCACGGGTGGGGTCGGGGTCCCGCGGGCGGGTTCCCTTGATCGGGCGGGTCTCCACCTGATCGCCATCGAGCCGGAGAAACCGCTCGGGCGACGCACTCAGCACCTGGAAGCTCCCGGCGTCGAGATAGGCGGCGTACGCGGCGGGATTCCGCCGGCGCAGCCGGCGATAGAGCTCGATCGGCGCCATCGTGAGCGGCGACTCGAACCGCTGCGAGATGTTCACCTGAAAGACGTCGCCCGCCAGGATGTACTCGCGCACGGCCTCGACGGCGCCGAGGTAGGCGGCGCGGGTGAAGGTCGAGGTGATGTGGGGAGCGGCGGGAGCGGCGGACGCGGCGGGAGCGGCGGGAGTCTCCAGCAGCGCGAGCACCTGCGTGGCCCGCGCTTCCGCGCGTGAAGCGGCGGGCGCACCGCGCTCGGGGAGGCCGGTCGAGAGGAGCCAGGCCGCGTCCGCCCCGTGATCCCAGGCGATGACCCAGTCGTAGAGGCCGAGCCAGACATCGGGCACGTCGAGGTCGTCGACGCGCGGCGCGGGAAGGCGCTCGAGCACGCGTCCATAGTCGTAGCCGATGAACCCGGCGAGCCCACCCTGAAAGGGCGGGAGCGCGGGGTCCCGCTCGCCGCGGAACGGCTCGAGTGCCTTCCCGGCTTCGGCGAGCGTGTCGTCGGGGACGCGGCCGGCAAAGATGCGAGCCGGATCGCCCATCAGATAGGAGTACCGCGCCGTCGGGCCCCGCGATGCGCTGTCGAGGAAGAGGAGGTTCGGCAGGTGCGCGAGCCGCTCGCAGAGCGCCAGCGGATCCGGCGGGGGATCGAGCGGGACTACGAGACCCACTTCTTCTTCGTGCCGCTCAGCGCTCCACCGGCGGGTCGCCACGTCGCCTGCGCCTCGATTGCCCGGGCGAGCTCGAGGTCCTTGTCGGTCACACCGCCGGCGGTGTGCGTGTTGAGCCGGACTTCCACCTTCCCCCAGCTCACCAGGAGATCGGGATGATGGTCCGCCGCCTCACAGAGAAAGCCGATCAGGTTGACGAGCATGAGCGTCGTCGGCCATCCGTCGGTGACATATTCGCGGCGGATCGCGTTGCCCTGCTCCGACCAGTGAGAGAGGCCTTCAAGGCGCCGCGCCAGCGACGCTCCGCTGTAGGTCGTTTCCGCCATGATCCTCGCCCCCTTCCCGTTCGATACAGGTCGCCCGTCGCCCGTCAATCGTCTACCGTCTTTCCAGTGCAACGCCGAACGTCGCAGTCTGCCCCGGGCTTTCCTCCACCTCGATCTCGAGCCGGGACAGATGCGTCACGCCACTCGAGCGAAGCTCATCGCGCACCTGGAGCGCCAGATATTCCGCGAGCTTCTCTGCCGTGCTGTTGGCGATGGGGAGGATGGCGCAATCGCGGCGCGGGAAGACGTAGCGCGGCTCGCCGAAGACGTCCACTGCGATCTGCTCACCGCGGTCGTGCACCACGATCTTGGGACTTCCCGCGGGCAGGATGACCCGGTGGTCGATCGCGTCCACCAGCTTCCGCACGATCTGCTTGAGGATGCTGAAATCCACCACGAAGAGCGACTCGGCATCGAGGCCTCCCTCCACCATGACGCCGACGCGGTAGTTGTGCCCGTGCAGCGCTTCGCACTGGTGGCCGCGCATCGTGATGAAATGGGCCGACGAGAACGTCAGGTAGTCCTTCGAGACGGTGACGCGGAAGAGGTCCGACACTGGGCTCCGGGGATGCGTGGTGAGGAGGAAAAGTGGGCGGGCGGACGGGAGGACGGAAGGTCGGAAAGTCGGAAGGTTGGAAAGTCGGAACGTCGGAACGTCGGAAGGGCGGACGGTCGGACGTCGGAACGATGTGGCAGGCAATGGGGGTGGCACATCGGCGGGCGGCCGGTGATGCCTTGCGCCGGGTTCTATTACGGGGTATATTCGGGTAACGTAAACTCTTTTCTGTCAATCGTTTATAAATGAAATCCAGGCAGAAGCGGGTCGAGCGGGGGAACCGTTACTTCACCTTCCTGCGCCGGCTCAGGGCAGGGGGCCGAAGCAACATGTACGGCGCCATTCCGTATCTGGCCGCCGCCTTCGGACTCGACCGGAACGAGGCGTTCCGGATCGTCTGCGAATGGGTCGATTCCCAGGACGATGCGACGCCGCCCGCTCCACTCCGATCCGATTCCGTGGGGCGGGAGGTGGCAGCGCGCGCGCCATCGCTCTTCGATCAGGTATCGCCGGTTGCGCCTCCGGCTGTGGAGGCCGCCGCGAGCGCCCCACGGAAAGCCCGCGGGAAGAAGGGCGTACGAGCGGAGCGGCGGCCGGTCAAGCGCTCCCCGAGGCCCGCGCGGCGCCCGTCCGGACCGAAGGCCGCCTGAGCCTGGTCCGCGTCTCCCGGGCGGGACACCGCGCGCCCGGGGCCGATGGCGATCCATCGCAATTTCAACGACTTGGCAATTGGCACGAGCTTCGCTTGCTGAAAGGGCGTCAGTCGGTCATTCCTTTCACATCGTCGAGGCCGTCATGCGAGTCACTCGTCTCGCCGTTGCCGCAGCGATCGCCGTCGCGCCGATCTTCGTCGCGCCCGTCGCTGCCCAGACCCGCGTCGTCGTGGGTGTCGAGTCGGACCGTTCCGGGTATCCTGCCGCCTATCGCCGCCCGCCGGCGCGTCGCTGGCACGCGCCGCGGATCGTCTATGTCGAGCGCATCGTCGTGCGCGGCAACGACCGGGCGCGGGACCGCTGGTGGCGACGGCACGGCTACCGGCCGGTCAAGCTCTACTACTGGCGCGGCCGCTTCTACGAGCGTGACATCCCCGAGGTTGCCACCCGGCTCGTCGTCGTCTACGAGCGCGGCGGTCGCTACTATCGCGATGCCGGGTACCGCTATGACCGGTACGATCGCTTCCAGTGGGACGACCGCTATTACAAGGACGACCGCTACTGGTACGACGATCGGACCGGCCGCTACGAGCGCGACGATCGCGACGACCGCGACCGTTACCGCGACGAATACCGGGATCGCGACCGCGACGGCGATTACGACCGCGAGGAGTACCGCCGGGACCGCGAGCGGCGGTAGGCGACGGGTCGGGATCCCGGAGAGACACGCTTGACAGGGAGGGCACGGCGCGCCGACTATACCGGTCGGCCTCGTGCCCTCCGTGCATGTTGGCCCTCCTCTGCTTCCCCGGTTTCCCGCATGGCAGTGTGCGCCGGTGGCGCGCGGTCTCGTCCAATCCTGATCATGCCCAGGGTGCATTGATGACTCGGCGCCACTCTGCTCTCGCCTGCGTGCTCCTGCTGCCCGGCATTTCCGCGCTTGCGCCGCCGACGCTCGGCGCACAGCAGCACCCCGACCCCGCCTACATCGTTCGCGAGATTCCCGCCGCCGACACGGTTCACATTCTCTCGGCCGGGCGCGAAGCCCAGCCATGGCAGGAGCCTGCGCCGGGTGACGCGGTGCGCTTTGGCGTGCTCGATGGGGCGGAGCACGAGGTCCTCGGCGGAGTCGATGCGGTGGTCACGGGGCCCGACGGGAAGATCTTCATCCTCGACCGGCGGAGCGCGGTCGTCCGTGTGCTCGGCGCCGATGGGCGCTACCTCGGGCGCGTAGGCCGCTCCGGAAGAGGGCCGGGTGACTTCTTCCACCCCGGTGCGATGGCGGTCGACGCGCATGGGTTCCTGTATGTCGGAGATCTCCTGAGACGCGTCCAGCGCTTCCGGCCGACGACCCGTGGATTCGAGCTCGACACCGTCCTGCAGACCGGGGTGTCCGCTCTTGGCCTCTGCCTGATTGATTCGCTCGTCGTGCTGCACGGCGTCAACCCGGGGGAGCCTGGCGTGGTGCATCTCTTCGATCAGCGAGGCCGCAAGCTGAGGAGTTTCGGCGAGGTGTATCGCTCGCCCAGCCGGATTCTCAACCATCAGTTCAGTCAGGGCAAGGTGGCCTGTCTCGAGCGCAGTCGACGGGTTGCGTTTACGCCGGACAACGGAGGATTGGTTTCGCTGCGGATCTTCGACCTCGAGGGACGTACCCGGCGGATCGTGGCCGCACCGGGGTTGCAGTCGAACATCGTCACGGAGGCGGAAAACGAGGGGTACAGCGTCAGGCTATCGCCCGACGGGAACCACGTGGTGACGGGCCTGCTCCAGACCCCGGACGGGCGCCTCCTCCTTCAGGTGGCGCTCCTCAATGCACGCAGCCGTGAGGAGGGGACCCCCTACGCCGAGTTGTACACGGCTGTGATCGACCCCTCGGGCGGGCAACCCGCGAGCTATAGCAGGCGCACCGGCCGCATTGGCGCATTCACACGCGGCCGGCCGGTGTTTGTGGTGGAGGAACCCGCCCCCGCAGTCGTCTGGACTCGAGCGATCGCGCTTCCCTGAGCGTTTGCGATCTCCCTCCGCCCGGTCCATGATTCCTCCATGCACCCGGCGCGCGACCACCATCTCCCTCCCGATCCCGACGCGTACCGCCGGGCGCCGCATCCCCACGGACGCATCGTCGTGATCGCCCCCACCCGTGCCGCCTGCGAGACGATCGAGCTGGCGCTGGGGCTCAATCTCGACACGGTGCTCGAGCGGGAGCACGGCGCCGAGCTCCGCGAATGGTCGGCGGCGGGGAAGGCGTTCGGGATCGTGGCCGGCACCGGGACCGGCAAGACGCTCGGCATCCGGCCCATCGCCGAATCGATCCTCCAGGAGCCGCTCCGCGTCGGGGTGGTGAACCGGGAGCGGGAGGCGACGCCGGAGACGCCGTCGTGGAACGTCGTCATCGTGACGACCGGAATTGCCCGGCGCTGGTTCGAGGACGACCTCATTTCGCGCCACGACACGATCATCGTCGACGAGATCCACCAGACCTCGGCCGAGCTGGAGCTCTGCCTGGCGCTCGGGAAGCGGGTGGGATGCCGCTTCATCTGGCTCAGCGCCACGGTGGACCCGACCTTCTACGCCCGCTACCTCGAGAGCAGCGAAGTCCTGGAGACCCGCGCGTACGATCCGAAGCTCCGTGCCCGGGTCGAGGTGGTGGCGCAGCAGCCGCTCGAGTTCCTCGACGAGCAGTTCGTGCGGCGCATCATCAGGGAGAAGCGCGGGGTGGCGGTCTTCGTGCCCACCCGCGCCGAGGTCGAGAAGCTCGCCGTCGAGCTGGGCGAACAGTGGAAACGGCTCACCACTGCGTTCTATCATGGCGGCGAGCCGATCCGGGTCATCCGCCCCTTCCTCGACAGCGAGGTGCCCCGCCCCTGGCTCCTGGCGATGACGGCGGCGGGACAGAGCGCGCTCAACGTGCGCGGCCTCGATACCGTGGTCATCTACGACGCGCGCTACGGCAACGTGGTCGAGCGCGGCCGCAACGTCCTCCACCGGCTCTACCTCGGCGCCAATGAGATCCTCCAGATGGCGGGGCGCGTGCACGGCCGTGTGCCGAACGGTGAAGTCTGGATCCTGAGTGACCGCGATCTCGTCTTCGAGGAGCTGCGACCGACGCCCCCCGAGTTCCAGCTCGCCGGCGACGCCGAGCGCGTCGCGATCACCTGCGCGGCGCTCGGCGTGGACGCGGGCGACCTCGATCTCCCCGTCCCCCTGGACCGTGCAGCCTACCGGCGCGCCATCGAGACGCTGACGGCCCGCGGCCTGGTGGAGCGGGGCCGACTCACGCCGTACGGGCGGGAGGTCGAGGCGATGCCGGTTGACCGGTCCTGGGGCGAGATGCTCGTGCACGCCGACGGCGACCTCATCCCCATCGTCGCCGTCTGTTCCAACATCGACTCGCTGCACCGGATGACGCGGGACGAACGGGACCTGCACGGCCTCGTTTCGAACGGCAGCGACCATCTCACCGCCTACAACGTCTACGCCGAGGCGGTGAACCAGCACGGGTACCTGGGGGAGGTCTACGGGCTCCCGCGCCACCTCTTCGAGGACGGGCTCGAGGAGTGGGCGGAACGCCGGGGCGTGCTCATCAAGGCCATCGAGGACACGGCGCTCGGCACCGCGAGTGTCTACCGCGCGCTCGAGCTCCCCCTCCCCAAGTCGCTGCCCTATGCGTCGAAGGAAATCCGGAAGCGGTTTGCCGATCTCGTCGCGCGGATCATGCCGTTCGACCTGGTCATCGACGAGCATACGGCGGATGGGCAGGAGGCGCGGGTTTCGAAGACGTCGGTGGCCGGAAGCTGGGGCGCGGTGGCGGGGAACCTCCGGTTCTTCGCCGATCGATTCGGGATTCCCCGCGCATCCATCGAGGGCACCACGCTTCCCTATGATCTCGTGCGCGAACATGCGACGTGGGGACCGCCGCGGCTGGCCGTGGGCGGGCCGCGCAAGCATCAGCGCATCACCATCAGCCGGACGCGGGAGTACTTCGGCTTTCAGCTCGAGACCGACGTCGAGGTGCTCGAAGGCCGATTGCCA